>DATMYZ010000446.1:0-2875 GCA_035560675.1 Clostridia bacterium | reverse complement strand
ATATGTTTCCATGGGTATCAGCAGGATAACGGCAACAGCCGTAATTGCAACAAATGGCTGTCTTGATCTCGGGCCTGCGTCAGGCAATAGCATTTTGGCAGCAAAGTATTCAGGGTTAAGCCCGGAACAGTATTTTGTCATTTATCAACTCCCGCAGGCGATCGTTATCTCGCTGGTAATGACCTTAGCCCACTATTTTGTAGCAAGATATTTTGAAAACAGGCAAAAGTCAGAGCAAATCCAAGAAATACAGGTGATGGAGACTGCCGCTAGCAAAGAGAAGGATGAACCAACGCCTCCTTTGTTTTACGCCATTCTGCCCACTGTGCCGCTGATTCTGGTTATGCTGTTCGGTTACTTCAAGTTCAAGGGTATTAGCATGGGCATTAATGTAGCGCTGTTCATTGGGGTATCCGTTGCAATGATAGCCGAGTATGTACGGCATTTTAATCTTAAGAAGGTGCTTTCCAGTATCCAAATTTTTTTTGATGGCATGGGTGTACAGTTTGCCACCGTAGTAACGTTGATTATTGCCGGTGAAACATTTGCCAAAGGGCTTCAGTCTTTAGGCGCCATAGACACCTTGATTGGTGCTGCTCAAGGTGCCGGATTCGGTAAAGACGGAATGATTTTTGTAATGAGCATGATTATTATGTTTTGCGCGCTGGTAATGGGATCTGGCAATGCGCCATTTTTCGCATTCGCCGCTTTTGCTCCTGACGTGGCCAAGAAAGTTGGTGCCGAAGCGGTTAATGTATTGCTGCCGATGCAGCTCACCGCCAGTGTTACACGTGCAATGTCACCGATTACGGCAGTTGTTGTAGCCGTATCCGGGGTAGCCGGTGTTTCGCCTTTCGAGGTTGTGAAACGCACGTCAATTCCGTTGGCAAGCGGATTGATAGTCGTTCAAGTTATGACATTCCTAATGTTCTAGATTTCGCAAAAATGGCATGAGGCCGACTGAGCATTGTTAGAGATCGTTTTAACGCTTGTCAAAAGAATAGCTGCACTGAACATGTGGAGAGGTGTAAATAATGGATATTGTAGAGCATAAACAAAAGTTGTATGCGCTTGTCGATGATATGCGGGATATGTTAATCGAGATTAACGACTTTATTCACGACAACCCTGAAACAGGTAATAACGAAGTGAAGGCATATAAGCTGATCACCGAAGTGCTGGCGGGGCATGGTTTTGCCGTGGACAAGGAAGTTATCGGATTGGCGACAGCCTTTCGAGCCACCTATAAGATCGGCGAGGGTGGGCCCAAAATCGGCCTGCTTTGTGAATATGACGCACTGGAAGGATTGGGGCACGGTTGCGGGCATAATTTGCAGGCTCCTGCCATTATCGGGGCGGCTTTGGCGCTTGCCCAAGAGCTGGGTGACTCGCCGGCGGAAATTATTGTGTTCGGTACACCTGCGGAAGAGACCACCAGCGGCAAACTACCAATGACCAAGGCGGGTATATTTGATGATCTTGACGTAGCGCTGATGATGCATGCCAGTGACCGTACCACCGTCGACGGCAAATCCCTGGCGGTCAATCTTGTAGACTTCATATTTGAGGGGAAGGCGGCGCATGCGGCCATCGCTCCTGAACGGGGAATAAGCGCCTTGGACGCGGTTTTGATGACCTTTAACGGTATTGAGTATTTAAGAGAGCATATGAGGTCAGATGTTCGTATCCATGGCATCATAACCGACGGGGGAATAGCTGCCAATATCGTTCCCGAGCGTGCCGCGGCCCAATTCTATATCCGGGCGAATGACCGTCCCCATCTTGATACTGTAGTAGAGAGGGTTTATAACGTGGCGAAGGGAATGGCCATGGCGGTTGGTGCAAGGCTGACAATCAATGAAGTGAAAGCTTATGACAACAAAATGAATGTTGAGACGCTTAACCAGATCCTCTTGGCCGAAGTCGCGGCGGCCGGGGCAAAGGATATAACACCGCCCCGAACATTCACTGGATCTACCGATTTCAGTTGTGTAACGTATCGGGTGCCGGGGGCATGCCTAAGGGTAAGCTTTGTGCCGTTCGACACGCCGAGCCATTCACAAGAATGGGTGGAGGCAGCTAAAAGCCAAGCGGCGTATGAGGCGGTGGTTGTAACGGCCAAGGCAATTGCGGGTGCTTGCTACGATTTGGTGAAAAAGCCTGAGCTTTTGCAACGGATAAAGCAAGAGTTTGTGGCAGCCAAGCAAGCATCGAAATAGTTGAATTAATTTCCTACTGACTATAGTTGCCGAAGGGAAAAATAAACGAAAGAAAGGGGGCCGTGTTAGTGAAACCAGCCGGAAATAATCGGCGTGGTCCTTTAGATTGCTTTCCCCGACGCAAAGATAGGCGCTTGAATGATTATAAAACGGAAAATTAACAAAAATGGAGGGAGTATAAAGGTGAAAAAAACGTTGGTATTCACATTAGTCCTGTTATTTATAGTAAGCATCTCCTGTATGGTTCTAGCTGCTCCGACTGATTCGGTAAACCAAGCAAGTGATATTGAAAAAGAGATTAAGACATTGAAGGAACGACTTGCCAAATTAGAAAGCCAAGCAAATCCCAAATGCACTCCTGTACCTGCGGTTACCTTTAGTGGCGATAGCCGCATCCGCTGGATAGACAAACATGCGGCCAACGGCGATACCACCAATGAGCAAAGGGTACGCCTCGGCATGAAGGCAAAAGTATCTGATGATATTAGTTTCTATGGACGCTTCATGCTCTTAAATAACAATGAGATGGGTACAACAGGCGTTGACGACAAGGTGCAGTTCATCGATGCAAATTTCACTCATAAAGGTTTTCTTGGAATGAATTCATTCACTATCGGCCGGTTCAGTCAAGATTTCCTGGCGACTACATACTGGGC
>DATMYZ010000445.1:0-8765 GCA_035560675.1 Clostridia bacterium | reverse complement strand
TTATGTATATGAAGGATGTTAATGTGCAGAATCAAATTGGTCTGCATGCCCGTCCCGCTACTTTTTTTATCCAGAAGGCCAATGAGTATAAAGCATCTATTTGGGTTGAAAAGGATGAACGACGTGTGAACGCCAAAAGCCTTTTAGGTGTTCTTTCTTTGGGCATCGTCGGGGGGTCTTCTATACGTATCATTGCGGATGGCGCCGACGAGCAGGCTGCTGTTGACGGCTTGGCAAAGCTTGTTGAGACTGGTTTTACCGAGCAATTCTAAGTTAGAGCTTTCAGCGAGACGGTGTGCTGCTTTTGTTGGCGGCACACCGTTTTTGTTAAGCATTTGCATGGCCGGTTGATGGGGGAACGATATGTCAGAAGAGAGAATTAAGGTTCTACATCAAAAATCTCGGGCGCTCACGGCAGAGCCAGGGGTCTATTTGATGCGCAACAAAGCAGGCGAAATTATCTATGTTGGTAAAGCGAAAAACTTAAAAAATCGTGTTTCGAGCTATTTTCGCGCGCTGGATAAGCATTTGCCCAAGGTACTGGCGATGGTATTGCAAGTGCAGGATTTTGAAACCATAGTCACTGCCAGCGAATTTGAAGCGCTGGTACTTGAATGCAGCTTGATTAAGCAACACACACCGAAATATAATATTCTGCTCAAGGACGATAAAGGCTATAGTTATTTGCGCATTGATAAGGGAGACTACCCCCGCATCACAGAGGTCAAGCAGACGGCGAACGACAGCGCAATCTATATTGGGCCATACATGTCCGCGTGGGTGGTTAAAAATACCGCCGACGAAGCGAACAAGGCCTTTGGGTTGCCTACTTGCGCTCGTCAGTTCCCGCGCGATATCAAAAAAGGAAGACCATGCCTCAATTACCACCTCAAACAGTGCATGGGGGTATGTCGGGGCGGCATTTCACCGGGAGAATATGCCGACATCATGCGACAGGCAATAGAATACATCAAGGGCGGCAGCGCCGAAGCGCAGCGCATGCTTAATGAACAGATGGAGCAGGCGGCTGAAAACCTAGAGTTTGAGAAAGCGGCCAAATATCGCGACCGGTTGCGGGCTATCGCCCGTTTTT
Source organism: Clostridia bacterium (assembly GCA_035560675.1). Lineage (GTDB taxonomy): Bacteria > Bacillota > Clostridia > Oscillospirales > Ruminococcaceae > Yanshouia. The sequence continues at coordinate 7,672 of DATMYZ010000445.1, read as the reverse complement.
CTGACCGGCAACGGGTGGTATATGCCAACGTCGTCGACCAGGATGTCATGGCTTTTGTGCAGTCGGGTGATGACCTGTCGCTGTCTCTGATTAAATTCCGTGGGCAGCGCCTTGTCGATAAGGTGGATTTCTTATTTCCTGATATTTCGTCGGTTGAAGATGCCAGGGGCGAGTTTATCTCGCGGTATTACTCCGATCCGCTGCATGAGCTGCCAGGACAGCTGACGGTGGATGGTGAGTTGCCCGATCAGGCGTTGATTGAGCAGCTTTTGTCGCAGCGATTAGGTAAAAAAGTGACCATCGTTCAGCCACAGCGCGGTGACCTGGTTAAGCTGGTCGAAATGGCGCGACTGAACGCCGCCGAGCAGCTGTCGCTGCGCAGTAGCGGACGCACTGGGCGCGAGCTGGTTGCACTGGACGAGCTGGCTAAGCTTCTGGGGCTGCAAAAGCCCCCTGTCTGGATAGAATCCTACGATATTTCAAACATTGGCAGCGAGACGATTGTAGGCTCGATGGTGGTGTTTGAGAACGGTCGGCCACAAAAAGCGGCCTATAAACATTTTTCAATTAAAGACATTGTAGGGCCTGACGACTATGCGAGCATGGCGCAGATGTTGAACCGCCGGTTCGCCCGCTATCTGGCGCAGGCCGAAGACGGTGGATTATTTAACCGCTTGCCTGACCTGCTGCTTATAGATGGTGGGCGAGGACATGTTTCAACCGCCAAGGGCGTGTTGGATGCGCTGTCGCTTGACATACCGGTGTTTGGCATGGTCAAAGATGACCGGCACCGTACCCGCGCCATTTCGTCGCAGGGTGGTGAAATCGGCATTGCTTCTCACCGCAGCGTTTTTACACTTGTGACTGCCATTCAGGATGAGACACATCGTTTTGCCATAAACTATGCACGTAAGTCGCACAAAAAGACGGCATTTGAACTGTCGCTCACCAAAATTGAAGGCATCGGCGAGGTGCGGGCGCGCGCCTTGTTTTTGCATTTTAAAACCAAAAAGGCGATTCTTGTCGCATCTGAAGAAGCACTTGCCGCCGTTAAAGGCATGAACATCCGCACGGCCCGAGCGCTGCGCGAAGCGGCTGAGAAGGGCGAAATTGGTTGACAAACTGTCATAAAAAAGGGATAATAATAAGCGGTCTTTAATAGAATAACACTTTAAATATCATCGGCTGCTCACGGCCGATATTCAAGGAGACAAAGCATGAGAGTTATCACCGGCACGGCCAGAGGCTGCAAGCTCGCGGCTCCGCAGGGATTAGATACCCGCCCCACTTCGGATATGGCGAAGGAAGCACTGTTTTCAATTATTCAGTTTGAGGTTGAAGGATCCGCAGTGCTGGATCTTTTTGCGGGTTCGGGTCAGCTTGGTATTGAGGCGTTGTCGCGCGGCGCGCGTTCAGCGGTTTTTGTCGACGCCTCGCGCGAGGCAAGTCAGGCCATCACCCACAATCTTGAGCACACCAAGCTTAAAGAGCGGGCGCGCATCGTCATGATGGATGCCGCCGCATTTTTAAAAACTGTACGAGAGCCTTTTGACATCGCGTTCTTAGACCCGCCTTATAACAAAGATTTGATTGCCACGGTGCTGCCATTGCTGGTTTGCTGTATGAACCCTGGCGGTATTATCGTGTGCGAAACCGAGCGGGGCGAGACTTTGCCCGAAGCTTCGGGCGTTTTTACAGCGCGTAAAGAATATCGTTACGGCAAGGCAAAGTTGACGACCTACCGTGCGCCAAAGGAGTCTTTATGAGGATTGCAGTATGCCCCGGCAGTTTTGACCCAGTCACCTACGGCCATCTGGATATATTCAAGCGCGCTTCAAAGCTGTTTGACAAGGTGATTGTAGTGGTGGTCATCAACCCGGAGAAAACCCCAACCTTTTTGGTTGAGGAACGCATGCAGATGATTCGCGAGGTAGTTGCCGAATACCCCAACGTTGAAGTGGATAGCTATTCCGGCTTGCTGATTAACTATGTCCGCGATAAAAACGCCGTTGCCATTGTCAAGGGCTTGCGCGCCATGAGCGATTTTGAATATGAGTTCCAGATGGCGATTACAAATAAAAAACTGTATCCGGCGGCCGAGACGGTGTTTCTCACAACCAGCATGTACAACATGTACTTAAGCTCCAGCCTTGTGCGACAGATGGCGATGCTGAAGGGCGACCTCTCCGGTCTGGTGCCCAGATGTCTGCACGAGCGGGTGTATCAGCGATTTGAGAAGAAAGGTGGAGACGCTTCAGAATGAATATTGAAGAAATTTTGGACATGCTTGACGAGCTGTTGGATAAAAGCTGGAATCTGCCCCTGACCAATAACCGCAGCGTGGTGGATATTGAAAAAATTCAGGAGCTGCTCGACGATATTCGCATGAACCTGCCTGCAGAAATTAAGCAGGCCAAGAGTATTGTCTCAGACCGGGCCGATATTATTGCCACTGCCAAGCGCGAGGCCGACGCCGTCGTGCGCCGCGCCGAAGATCGCGCACGTGCGCTGATTGCGCAAGAGGAAATTGTCAAGCAGGCGCAGCAGAAGGCCGTCGAGATTATCTCACAGGCGCAGCAGAAGGCCAAGGATCTTCGAGGCGCTTCCCAGGAGTTTTCGGATGATCTCTTGCGCCAGTCTGAAGAGACGCTGACGAAGCTGCTGACCGAGGTTCGTACGACCCGTCAGGCCATGCGCAATACCACCAAGCGATAGAACGAGATTTTTAGCATTAAATAACGCCCGGTTGCAGGAGAATTTCCTGCAACCGGGCGTTTTAGTTTTTCAAATACTTCAAGAAAAGTTGTAGTACCCCCTTTTAACCGCGCTCAGTTGTCCAGTGATACGGGTGGCACATGGGTATCCTTTTCCTTTTTTCTAAAACAGTAAATTGTGGCACAGACCGCCGAGGTCAGCGGAATGGTTAGCAGTAGTCCAAAGCTGCCTACCAGCGCTTGAAGAACCTCTACAATGATCATCTCGCGGTTTAAGAGCCCCAGTAACGAGCTACTGTATGCCATGAGCAGCAGCGTCAGCGAGAGCGAGCCGCCTATATACGCCAACACCAGCGTGTTGGACATGGTGCCCATGATATCTCGGCCGATGGTCATGCCGGAGCGTATAATGGCAGCGGGGGGACAGTCCGGCGTAGCTTCGTAGACCTCGTACAGCGCCGAAGAAAGCGAGATGGCCACATCCATAATGGCACCTACAGCGCCAATCAGAATAGCAGCAAAAATAATGGCCTTCAAATCAATTGTGTAATCGTCAATCAAGTATTTAAGAAAAAGCGATTCTTCGTCAACCATGCCAGTTAGTTGCAAAAAGTGATCCGCAAAAAGCGTCAACGCCCCTGAAACCAAAATACCGGAGAAGCAGCCGATAGCGCTGCATAAGCTTTTTTTGTTGGCACCGTTGACAATTAAGAGCGTCATAATAATGATAAATGCACAGGTGAGAATTGCCCAGAAATAGATATTCTTGCCAGATAAAATAGCCGGGACAAAAACAGTAAAAATGGAAAGGCAGGTGAACATCAGGGAGAAAATCGTGTTGACGCCCTTCGAACGTCCAAAAAAAATCAACATCAGTCCAAAAGCAGCCGCAAAAATCAAAAGTGTGTCGGTACGGACATATTCGCCCATAATCCACTTGATATCACCCTGAAGATCCGGATTCTGGGTAATCAAGATATGATCGCCGGTTTTTACCTCGCGCAGTTGGTAAGGGGAATCAGGGTCGCAGTTTTGCAGCGCCGTAATCATGGCACCCTTTTGTGGGCCGGTCAGCAGCTTTGCACCGAAAACAATGTTGACGCCTCGACCATATTGCACGCCGCCTACTTCCTGCGCCGCGGACTGGCGGGCTATAATGCCCTGAACCTGAGCTTTTTCGCAGGAATCCTGATAAATATGTTCAAATACAGGCAAGTTGGACGAAGCCACCTTGCTTCCGATAACCAGATATAAAATCGACAGAATAATGGAGGCCACATAAATAATTTTTTGTTTCATCACGTTATTCCTTTGTTATGAAAAGCTGCGCGTAATAATAGTCTCCGTCACTGCTCTGAACAATGCCAACACAGGTGCCGGTAAACTCTGCCCTGAGAATGTTTTCGCGGTGACCTTCAGAGTCCATCCAGGCTTCTACGGCGCTGGCGGGCTTTAGTACATTGGCATCCAGTAGATTTTCTCCGGCGGCATGATAGGCGTATCCCATGTCGGTTAGTATCGTTTTCCAACTGCGTCCGTCAGGACGGGTGTGATCCCACACGACAGAGGCTTCTTTGGCGCGAGTCTGGCAGGCACCCTCAAGCTCTGGCAGATAAACCAATGATGAAAGGCCTCGACTGGTGCGCTCTTGGTTTACCAGCTCGACAATTTCCTTGGCAAAGCTATTATATTTGCTGCTAGAGCTATAAGATGTGGTACTGATCGTTACCGGCAATGTGGCGCGGCTGTCGGTATAGCCTTCACAGCTTGCAGCTACAGTGATACTCGAGTTGCCGACGACCTTGCCTTCAATTGAAATAACATTGTTGCTGCTCTGGACGGTTATATTGCTGTTGCTAACGGTCAGCGACAGCTTTGCACCATCCGGTAGTCCAGTGACAGAAACCTCATTGGTCTGGCCTAATGCCAGCGTGACCGACGTTGGCAGTGTCATGGGCACAGGCGGCATCGTAAAAGCTGCGTTAACCGTTTGTGTGGCAACATGATAGCCCTCAGTCTCGCAGGAAACGGTCACCAAAAAGTTGCCCACCTTCGTTGACGAAATGCGGATGATATTCCCATCTATCTCGGCTGATACCGCAGGATTGTCGGATTTTGCCGACAGATGACCGCCTGGCTGAAATGCGAGGCAGGTTACTTTAAGCGTGTCCTGAGTGGTGCCCGATACACTCTTGGTTGCCAAATTTAACAGCGCCGCCTGTTTGTCTACCTTAACGGGCAGCTGTAGTGAATACGGCTGGTACCCGGTGCAGGTTACATTTATTTGTACAGTGGTCTCGCCGGGCGCAACGGGCGACAGCTTGATGCCCTCTTCTTTCTGCTCAGCAGAGACTACCGCAGGACCTGTGCATTCTATGCTGTACACGGCGTTTTCAGGCACGCCAGGCAACAACAGTACCTTTTCGTCCCCCATGCTGAGCGTAATTCCCTGGGAGGGGTCCAGCGTATCGCCATCCTGTAAAGCGGCGGTAATCTGCATGGTCTGTATGGATACTGTAATAGGATACCTTGTTTCTTTTATATGATAACCCTTAGCTTCCAGTCGAAGGGTAAGAATGTACTCTCCGGCGGTGTCACATGAAAGCGTTAGGGTGTTACCGTCAGAAATTTCTGCATCCAGTGCCGGATCTCTGCTGATCGCAGTCAGATTAACGCCCTCTACCTGTGGCAGCTCGGCTGTCACTATTTTGGTTTCTCCCACAGAAAAATTAAGATTTTTTGCGCCGCGCAACACAATGGCATCACTGTCAAAATCCCTCTCTAAGCAGCCAGACAGGGCGAACAGCAACAAAACCATTGTAACAACCATAGAGAATCGCTTCATGTTTTACTTACTCCTTTAAGACGGATTGTGCCCGATGCTGATTTAAGGCTTGGCGTACACGACTTTCTGCGAGGGTGGGCAAGGCCTTCCAGTCTTCTCGGACATAGCCGGTAGTGTCAATTAACGGTAAAATGGTAATGGTAACCTCTGCCGGCTTAATGCGGTAACCGTTGCGTTCCATCAGGTGGTCGGTGCCCTCAATAAAAAATGGCACAACTGGGGCGTTGTTTTTCTGGGCGATTTTAAAGGCACCAGCCTTAAATTCTGCCATCTCGCCGGTTTTGCTGCGGGTACCCTCGGGGAACACAACCATCGGGTAACCGACCTGTACGCGTTCCGCTGCCTGATTGAGAGCGTTCATTGACGCGCGGGGATTCTCCCGGTCGATGAACACACAGCCCAGCTCCAGCATCCAACTGCGTATCAGCGGTAACTTCTGAATCTCTTTTTTTGCAACAAGACCCTTTGCATTGCCTAAGTAACCCAGCACCAACGGAATATCAAAATAGCCCTGGTGATTGCCGACAAAGACGGCGGCAACGTCATCTGGGGGCAAGTTTTCAAGCCCCTGTACCGTTATCTTTGCTCCGGTGGCCTTGAGCAACCGGCGGGCCCAATTGTGTATGACGGAGAAAGTAAGTGCGTCGTGCCGTTGTGTTTCCCCCTTTTGCCGCAGGTGTCGTGCCCATAATAACAGTGGATAAACTGCAATCAGATAAAGCCAGAAATAAGCAAACCAGACTAAGGTGTGCATCGATCAAACATCCCTTTCAGCAACAGCCTTAATGAGCTGTGCGGTTAATAACTACCGGATGAGTTTTTGAGTAAATAATTTTCTGTGAGCTGTAAAGGCTATAATAACCGGATAACATGTAGCTGACCGCAACGCTTAGTAAGAACATCGAGGGAGAAACAAAGCCGAACACCTCGCAGGCCAGCAGCAGCGCGGTGAGCGGGCAGTTCGTCACCCCACAGAACATTGCAATCATAGCGATGGCTGCAGCCGAGGCGGGCTCAAGACCCAGTAGACCGGATATGGCGCAGCCGAAAGTGGCGCCGACAAAGAGAGTGGGGACAATTTCGCCGCCCTTAAAGCCGAAACTTAGCGTTACAGCGGTAAAAGCCAGTTTTAAAATAAACGCCTCGGGCTTAGCTGTGCCCAATAACGCTTCCTCAATAATGTTCATGCCGGATCCCAAATAATCATGGGTGTTGAATATGTAGGTCATCAGGATAACCAACAAGCCTCCCACAAAGATGCGCAAATATTGATTGGGTAAAAAGCGCTGTGCCAGAAAGGCCGTACGTTTTAGCATCAAACAAAAAAGGATACTCAATCCCGCACAAAGAATACTTAGAATAATGACGCCTGTGGTTTCGGCAACAGAAAAAGGAATTTCTTTAATATAAAAGCGCTCTGCCCCAAGACCGCTGTATTGGGCTATTGAAAAGGCAATAATAGAAGAAACAGTGCAGGGTACTAGCGCAGAATAGCACATGGTGCCGATGTTCGCCAGCTCAAGAGCAAACACGGCGGCGGCCACCGGGGTGCCGAACAGCGCCGAGAAGGCGGCGCTCATGCCGCACATCACCAGAATATGCTTTTTGCTCTCACGTGTTTTGAAAACGTCCCCGATCAGCTGGCCTATGCTGCCGCCGAGCTGCAATGCCGCACCTTCACGCCCAGCAGATCCGCCAAACATATGGGTAACGACCGTAGAAACAAAAATCAGAGGTGCCATTTTTGCAGGAATGTGATCTTCGGAGCGTACCGCCTCGATGACCAGATTGGTACCGCGCGGAACCTTAGTATCAGTCGTGTTATAAAAAAAGACGATAAGCAGTCCCGCAAAAGGCAGAAACCATATAATCCATTCGTTTGTATCTCTATAATTAGTGACAGCCAGCAGCAAGTGCCCAAAAACAGTGGTCACTGTGCCAACAGCCAGGCCGACAATAATGGATACTGCGGTGAAGCGGCAGAACATGTACAAGTAATAACCTGTACGAGGTATCGACTTTTGCGGGATTAGTACCTCCATGTGGAAAGGTCTCCTTTTATCATCAGATATTTTAAGATGTTCATTAGAGGGCAAGCCGTTCGTTATAATAG
>DATMYZ010000444.1:0-9566 GCA_035560675.1 Clostridia bacterium | reverse complement strand
AGTCTATGCTTAATAAATTCTTATGGGGGCAAATTGACCGTGAATATACTGGCAACACTTAATTCAGGCTACTTAAAACAGCTTACGGTCATGCTGTTCTCGTTGTTAAAAGCGAATCCGACAACAAGATTTTCGCTGTATGTGCTGCACACCTCGTTGACCGATGCACATTTTGCGCCGCTCAGCCGCGTCTGCCCGGACAGGCTCCGGATTTATTCTATTGTCATCCCTGAGGGATTTCTTTCGCAGGCACCGACGAGCGGACGCTATCCTGTTGAAATGTATTACCGTATTTTTGCGGCGCAGCTTCTGCCAGAGTCAGTAGACCGCATTTTGTACTTAGACCCCGATCTTGTGATTCTAAACCCGCTGGATGCGCTGTATGCCATTGACTTTGGAGAAAACTTGTTTGCGGCGGCATCACATATCTCCCCAAATTCCAAGCTGACGCTGGTTAACGACCTTCGCCTGTCAATGCCGCAGGGCAGCAGTTATGTCAACTCCGGCGTGATGATGATGAATATAGAAGCGTTGCGCCGAGAACAAAGTACGGAAGAGGTCTTTGACTATATAGAAACGCATAAGCTGATTTTAATGTTGCCAGATCAGGATGTGCTCAACGCCGTTTATGCGACACGTATTCTGACGGTGGATCATCTGCGCTATAACCTCAGCGAACGCAATTTTCAGCTCTATAACCTAAAATCTGAGAACTGGGAGCATCCTCTGACACTCTCCTGGGTGCGGCAAAACACAGCGATTGTACATTACTGCGGCAGAAACAAACCGTGGAAAAGCAACTATGTCGGTGAACTGAACTGCTTTTATCTTGAGCTTGAGGACCAGGCAAAAATAGGAGGATTATTATGATGAACTGGCTGCGCCGCTTTATGGCCGGACGCTACGGCGTCGACCAGCTACAATGGACATTACTGGGCATTTATTTAGCGTTATCACTGCTGCTGCCAAGCGGTATGTGGCGCTTTCTCGCGCTGATTCCACTGGTTTTGTTCTGGATTCGATTTCTTTCGCGCGATGTATACAAGCGCAGCGCCGAAAACCGAGTCTTTTTGCAAAAGACCGAACCGATCATTTTGTTTTTTAAGCGCTGGAACAGCCGATTAAAAGACAGAGATCACCGCTATTACAGCTGCCCACGTTGCAAACAGACGTTGCGTGTGCCGCGCGGCCGGGGCAAAATTGCGATCACATGTCCCAACTGCTGCACCACCATTACAAAAAAAACCTAAAAAATATTTTGGAACTGCCGCGTTGTCTTTAAGGGACAGCGCGGCATTTTTTTGTTCTAGAAGCATGGGGCTGTCCATACAAATAACAGTAGAAAGAGGGGAGGAATTTAAAATGCTTTCTGGACGAGCCGCTTTTATGCAGGCGGTTGCCTCGCTTTCAGAAAATTATAGAAAAAGGCTGTCCGCCCTACCGGACACACTTTGCGAAAACGCACAGGAGCTGCGGCTGATTATGGGCGCTTGCCCGCAGCTTCGGGTAAATAACCGCGCTCTCACGCTGCGGGACTGGTTGCCGATAACCGAGCAAGAGCTGTCGCAATGCTATGTTTCGTTATGCGGACAGGCCGTGCACAGCCACCAACGCGAGCTGGCGCAAGGATATCTCACGCTGGCAGGCGGGCACCGCGCCGGTTTTGCGGCCACCGCTGTATACGGCGGTGACGGCGCGCTGATGAGTCTGCGGAGCGTCAACGCCATTGTACTACGCATTGCCAGAGAATACCGTGGTGTGGCGGACAGACTGCTACACGAGGCTTTTAGTGACGGTGTATGCGGACTATTGATTGCAGGCGCACCTGCCAGCGGCAAAACCACGGTGCTGCGCGATTTGGCTGTATCGCTGGCAAGCGGCGCTGTCAACGGCTGCGACCGAGTGGTTGTGGTGGACGAGCGCGGCGAGTTAAGCGGATTTTGCCACAACTGCTGCGTCCTTTCAGGATACGATAAGGGGGACGGTCTGCTGATGGCGGTACGCAATTTATCACCTCAGGTCATCCTCTGTGACGAGCTGGGCACACAGCAGGAGGTCGCGGCGGTGATTCATGCGCTAAACTGTGGTGTTTCGGTAATCACCACGATCCACGCTGGCGACCGGCAGGAACTGACATCCCGCCCGGCTGGCAAACAACTACTCGGCAGCGGGGCTTTTAACAAAGTGGCCGTATTAAGCGAATTTCCGCATCCATCCAGTATCAGGGAGGTGTATTCAGTTGATGATCTGGCTGCGCATAACGGGGCTGACCCTGCTGGTGCTCAGTTGCTCGATTGGTGGGATTTATCACGGCGCACGGTATCAACAGCGCATTTCGGCCATTGAACGAGCTCGCACCTTCATTCTAACGCTGCGCCACACGCTGCGCTTTACGCTGGCACCGCCGGGGCAACTTCTGTCGATTTTGCAAAATGATCCGGTATTGTCAGATTGCGACTATCTCGCCGCAGCAGCTCAAAATACCGAACAAAATAGCTTTTCAGGTGCATGGACGCAGGCGGTGCAAATGAGCACCGAGCCGCTAGACTTACCGGAACGCAGACTGCTTTCATCGGTGGGCGACCTGCTCGGGACAAGCGATCTTGAAACCCAGCTCGGGCAGCTTAGCCTGCTATCGGAGCAACTCGATGCCCTGCTATCAGAGGCGCGCGTCTGCTGTGAAAAGAACCGACGGCTTTCGGTCACGTTGGGTTCTCTGCTTGGCCTTTCGCTCGCTGTCATACTATTTTAGGAGGGGAAATAGAAATGGACGTTGATCTAATTTTCCGCATTGCTGCTGTCGGTATCATTGTTTCGGTACTCAATCAGGTGCTCATTCGGTCAGGGCGCGAAGAGCAGGCAATGATGACAACCCTTGCCGGCTTGATAGTGGTTCTGATGATGATGATTTACGAGATTAACACACTTTTTGAAACAGTAAAGACGGTGTTTAATCTGTGATGCAAGAATTTTTCGCCGTAGTAGCTGCCGCCCTGATGGCAATGTTGTTGGCAGTGACGCTGCGTGATTTAAAAAAGGAATATGCACTGCTGCTGTCGCTGATATGCGGAATTTTGCTGCTGTTGTGGGGCGTCAACGCGCTGAGCCCCGTGGTGGACCAAATGTCCGAGCTTGTGGCGCTAACCCAGCTGGACACCGAATATTCGGCACTGTTACTAAAGGCGCTGGGGATAGCGGTGTGCACACAGTTGGCCTGCGATGCCTGCAAGGATGCGGGAGAAACAGCAATTGGCAGCAAGGTGGAGTTTTGCGGAAAGGTTTGCCTGCTGGCACTAAGTCTGCCGCTTTTCGGCGAGCTGCTGCGTCTGGCAACTAAAATATTTTCTGCATGAGGGGAGCCGTGGACGTGAAAAAAATGGCCTTTATTTTTCTTTTTTTGGTTTTACTGGCTATGCACTGTGCGGCCGCTTCTCCGGTCGAGGAGCTGGCCGATCAGTTTGGGCTGGAGCTGTTGCAACAGCAGATTCCACCCTCGGCGCAGGAGATGGCGGACGAGCTCTCGTTGGATGATTTAAGCATGGGCAAGCTGCTTACCGTTTCGCCGCAGACGCTCTGGAGACTGCTGACCAGGCAGTTCGCGCAAACGGTAGCTACCTATAAAAAAGAGTTGTTTTCTATTCTTGCTGCTGTGTTGCTTTGTGCCATTCTTTCGGTATTGGGCGAAAAAACACAGGCATCCTACGTATTCGGGCTGATTGGAGTGTTAAGCATTACCGCTATTCTCAGCGGGCCGGTTCTTAGCTGCCTGGAGCAGGGAGCCGAAAGCATTCGCGCCTGCGCACAGTTTATGCTGGCCTACATACCGGTATACGCCACGGTTGTTGCGACAGGCGGCGCGCCCGCCACGGCCGCAGTGTACCATACAGTGCTTATGATGGCAGCGCAGACTGTCTCCCAACTGGCCGCAGGGGTGTTTTTGCCACTGACCCAATCCTACATGATGTTGTCTCTAGCCGGGGGAATCGCGCAAAACAGCGGTATTGTCATGATCTCCGGCGCGATTAAAAAGCTCATCAACTGGGGGTTGGTGCTGGTGATGACCATCTTTACCGGGCTGCTGTCGCTGCAAAGCTTTTTAAGCTCGGCAGCAGACGGTGCCGCGATAAAGACCGCCAAGTTTCTCGTGGGGAGTTTTATTCCTGTGGTGGGCTCAGTACTAACCGATGCGCTTTCGGCCATGCAGGGCAGTTTGCAGATTATCAAGGCGAGCGTTGGCAGCTTTGGCATTCTAGTGGCTGTACTGACATTTCTACCGGTGCTGCTACACATCACGGTGCTGCGGGCTGTTGTTGCTATAGCGGCAATAATCGGAGAGATGCTTTCGGTGTCTCCGGTCAAAGGTATTCTGTCTGGATTTTCGAATTTACTTTCAATTATGACGGCAATATTACTTTCAATGATGACGCTGCTGGTTATTTCTACCGCCGTTATGCTCTCATTGACAGGGGGGACAGGAGTATGAATGATATAAAGCTATGGACCTTTACACTACTTGTAAGTGCGATGGTAGCTTCTATTTTTGAAAACTTGACGCCGTCTTCCCAGAAAAAGCAGCTCAATTATATTATTGAGATGTTTATGCTACTTTGTCTGATTGCGCCGGCCTCCGGCTGGCTGAGCGACAGGCCACAAATCGATTTGACGGCCGTTCAGGAGCAGGCAATAGAGGCTCTTGATACTGATAAAATTTTAAGTGCTCAGTTTCAAACTCAGATGACTGAATTGATTGCTAATAAATTAGAAATGCTTGGCATATTTCCGCGCGAAATCGGAATAGACTTTAGCGTATCGGAGAACACATTAGAGGTTTCGGAGGTGCATATCCTTTTAGAGCCAAAGGACAACCAAAGACAAAATGAGACTAAAAAGGAGCTAGAAAGCTTTTTAGGTATAGCTGTTCAAACCGCTATATACGGGGAGGTGAAATAGCGTGGAAGTTTCGCAACTATTTAAGGGATGGTTTTCAAAAAGCGGCATCTCACAAAAGCAAGCCAAATGGCTAACGGCTATGGGCGTGGCAGGCATGTTGCTGATTATGCTGACCAGCCTATGGCCCGGCGGCAGCGGCTCAGATGCCGTGACCGAGGACGCAGGCGGCACGCTGACAGCCCATGCGCAGCAGACCGAGCAGCGTTTGACTGAGATATTAAAACAGATTAAAGGGGTGGGCGCGGTTCATGTTATGGTCACGTTGGAAAACGGCGTTGAATACCGGTATGCCGCAGATGAAAAGCAATCTGGCGACAGCGTTTTTACCTACGCGAACGGAAGCGATTCCCCCTCTAAAGTTCAAGAAAAAGAAGATCGGCAGCAAAGTTATATTTTGGTTGATTCCTCAGGAGGCAAGAAGCCTTTGGTGCTTACCGAGCTTTCACCCCGGGTAAAGGGTGTGGTGGTGGTTTGCAGCGGCGCCGGGAATCCGGTGATACGCCAGCGCGTAACCGACGCGGTAACAACGGCGTTGGGCGTAACATCCTTACAGGTATGCGTAATTCAATCAGCAGAATAATAAGCGGGAGGCAATCCGAATGAAAAAGTTTAGAATGAATATGATCGTTGGCAAGAAACAGATTATTTTGGCTGCTTTGGTGCTCTGCCTGTCACTGGCTGTATATCTCAACTGGGTATATTCCGGCGACGGGTTTGAGCTGCCAACCACAAGTACGCTGGAGACCGATAAGAACTACGGTGATTCTCAGTACGTTAACATTGGCGAAGACGCCGATGCTTTCTTTGCCGAAGCGAAGATCAGCCGCCAGAAAACCCGTGACGAAGCTGTGCAGACCCTGAAGAATCTTATCGAAAGCGATGCCATTACACCCGAGCAGCGCACCGAGCTGGCGCTGAAAACCACCTCTATGGCTCAGGCAATTGAGAAGGAAGGCAAGATAGAAAACCTGATAAAGGCAAAAGGCTTTACAGATTGTATGGTCTATTATGATACTGAGCGCGTTGATGTTATTGTCAAAACAAATGGCCTGCTCACCAACGAAGTGGCGCAAATGAAGGATATCATTGTTAAAGAGGTCACCATACCAGACGAGAACATCGCTATTATAGAGGTTAACTAAGCGACATTGTAGCAACAATTATTTTTTGATGGCAGATCGTCATGTGATGTGTGAGACAGCAATAGTAGCGCAGGGCGTACATACTACCCGCTGTCAGGAGCGGCACCGTCTGCCCCCTATCTGGAACGACCTTTATGTCGGGAAATTCATATCAGTGTTAAGACACACGAAAAGTGCGCCTTAGACTGTGAAAGAAGCAATTTCTATAGCATAGCATAGGGGGAATAGTGTGAAAGGGGGGCGGTGAGCCCCCACTTTCGCGTTGAAGCGCACAAAGTGCGCCGGATTGCTGGCACACAGGCGACAAAACGGGCAAACTGCCTATTTTGCGAAGCTTGTCATAAAAGGGTTGAGCTGCGTGAAACTTTTTTGGCAAGCTGAGGCGTACGCTAGCAGAAGAAGCAAAGTAAAACCACATGCAAAAGTCTTTTGCAGTAGGAAGCAGATTATTTTGTTTCATCTGGTTGTCTTGACGCAAATATGTGGTATAATAACTGCAAAGTAGTTCTTATACTCGGTTAATGCCCAACGGCTCGCCGTTAATACGGCAACCGCCTTTCGATGGGTAATTATACCACAGCGCGTTTTGCGCTTTTGGTATAATAGTTCACACATAGCTATTATACTATAGAGTGTTCGGCGGCGTGTTGCCTGGGCGCGGCAACCGTCATTGACAAGTATCTTTCTATAACCTGCCCGGCGCTTGCGGCACAACAAGTTTTACGCTTATTAACACTGCCTAAGGCTTTGATTTTCCGCAGCAACTGCGCGGCATTTGAAAAGACAACGGAGGATAATTCCAGATGAACGAGAAAATAAAAGAGGGCGCGGTCGGGACGCTGCGCATATCCAAAGAGGTTTTAGTCACCATCGCTGCCACGGCCGCATCCGAGGTAGAGGGTGTACACAGCATTGCCGCGTCGCCAGTCGATTTTAAGGGCATGCTTTCCAGACGGCCTTTCCCCAAAGCAGTAACTATTGCGCTCAACGACGACATGGCTGAGATTACGCTGCACCTTGTTTTAGAGCACGGCGTAAAAATTCCGGTCGTTTCTGAAAAGGTGCAGAAGGCAGTCAAGGAATCTATTCAAAGCATGACCGCCATCACTGTTGCTAAGGTCAACATCGTTGTTGAGGGAATTGCATACGAAGTCGGCGAACAGCAGGCTTAAACCAGCAATGAGATACCCTCCCGCTTTTTTTGCCGGAGGGTATGCTTTTGCATTTTTATATGAGAGGTCGGACGTATGAAAAGAAGAGATGCGCGAGAAGCCGCATTCCTGCTTATTTTTGAAAAATTATTTCGCGAAGAGACCATGGACGAGCTGATTGCGTTGGCGATTGATAGCCGCGCGCTGGAGCTTAATGACTATTCCCGGCGGCTGGTGCTGACGGCGGCCGAAAAAGAGGATGAACTCGACCATAATATTGAAAAATATCTGACCAAGTGGAAAATTAACCGTCTGTCACGTGTGACGCTAGCTGTGTTGCGACTGGCTGCCTGTGAGTTGGCTTATTTCCCTGATATCCCAGTGCGGGTCACTATCAACGAGGCTATTGAGCTGGCCAAAAAATACGCAACCGAAAACGATGCTTCATACATCAACGGCGTGCTAGGCTCTTACGTAAAAGAAGACACGCCCGTTAAGAATAAAGAGGCCGACGAGAACGATTTATGCACGGATATTTAGGAATTGACACCAGTAACTATACTACCTCCTGCGCCATTTATCGCGCGGGGGGTGTTGTTCAGCAAAAACGGCTTTTGCCCGTGCCGCAGGGTCAGGTTGGCCTGCGGCAGAGTGATGCCGTTTTTTCGCATGTTAAGGCGCTTGGAGAATTGATAACATCGCTGCGCCAGCAGGATGATGCGCAGCTTGCCGCCATCGGTGTTTCGCGACGCCCGCGCGATATTGAAGGCTCGTACATGCCCTGCTTTTTAACCGGGCTGATGGCGGCTGAGACAGCCGCGGCTGTTTGTGGTGTGCCGCTTTTTACCTTTTCGCATCAGGCGGGACATGTAGCGGCTGCTCTTTACGGAGCTGACCGGCTCGATTTAATCAATAGAAGCTTTTTGGCGTTTCATCTTTCAGGTGGCACCACTGAATGCCTGTGGGTCAAATCGCTATGTGACGCTGATATTACGCTGTTACACTGCACCAACGACTTAAACGCCGGCCAGGTCGTGGACAGAGTCGGGCATCTGCTGGGGCTCCATTTCCCCGCGGGACCGGCGCTGGACGCGCTTGCGCAAAAGTCTAACCGCAGCTTTAAGATTAAGCCGGCGTTTCAGGGCGGTAACCCTTGCCTTTCAGGTATCGAAAACCAATGTCAAACCATGCTGGCAAAGGGTGAACCACCTGCGGATATTGCCCGGTTTTGCCTGATGTCCATTCTTGGTGCACTCTTAAAAATGACTGAAAACGCTAAGGCCGCCACCGGCTGCACCGAGCTGGTATTTGCGGGTGGCGTCATGTCCAATACGCTGATCCGTGCCGAGGTTGAGACGCGGTATGACGGTATTTTTGCGCCGCCGGCATTTTCCTGCGACAACGCAGCAGGCATTTCGGTGCTCACGGCGCTACGTGCAGGCGAATTGGTGACACTAACCAGTGGGGAAGGTGCCAAGGTATGAAACTGCCGATCTTAAAGGTCTCTCAATTAAATCGTTATGTCAAATCACAACTTGAAGCCGATCCGCGGCTTAAAGAGGTTTATGTCGCAGGAGAAATCGGCACTCTGACCGTCAATCAACGCTCGGGGCACCTGTACTTGACGTTGCGCGATGAAACATCCTCCATTAAGGCCATTATGTTTGCAGGCAACGCTATGCAGCTGAAATTCATGCCCCAAAGCGGAATGGCCGTGGTGGCTCGCGGTTCAGCCACACTTTATGAACGCGATGGTGCGTTCCAGCTGTCGGTGTCCGAGCTGATGCTGGATGGCGCCGGCGCGCAGGGCTTCGCCTTTGAAAAGCAAAAGCAGCTTTTAGCCACCAAGGGCTATTTTGATGAGCATAAAAAGCGTGTCCTACCGTATAATCCTGCGGTGATCGGTGTGGTGACGTCTGATTCGGGTGCCGCACTGCACGATATTATCAGCGTGATTGCGCGAAAAAACCCCACGGTGCACGTGCTTCTCGTGCCCGCTGTGGTGCAGGGGCCGGATGCACCTGCATCTATTGCTGCGGCAATTGCGACGCTTAATCGCGACGGCAGAAGCGCAGTTATCATCGTTGGCCGCGGGGGTGGCTCCGCCGAAGATCTCTGGGCCTTTAATGAAGAGGCGACGGTACGCGCCGTAGCTGAATCCCATATTCCAACTATCTCGGCTGTAGGGCACGAGACCGATATTACACTGTGCGACCTTGCCGCCGACCTGCGAGCCGCAACTCCGACCGCTGCCGCCGAGCTGGCCGTCGCTGACCGCGCGCAATTAGCCGAACGTCTAGCACAGCGCGAAATGGCAATTAAA
>DATMYZ010000443.1:0-7008 GCA_035560675.1 Clostridia bacterium | reverse complement strand
GTTATAACTGGCATAATATTGTCGCTTGTGGTATAATAACCGCTAAGCTGTTATTATACCCGCTTTATGCCCAACGGCTCGCCGCTTTTAACGCGGCAACCGCCTTTTGATGGGCAATTATACCACTGCACGCTTTGCGCTTGTGGTACAATAACCGCTAAGCAGTTATTATATGAGCTTTATGGCTAATAATTCGCCGTTCGGTTCAGGCTATTACCCTTTACCAGCGTCTATTCCTGTTGTGCGTCCTGCGCCTGCGGGCTAAAGATCAATATACATTATAATCGTAAGAAAATGGTGTCAGAATTCCTAGGAAGAAAGGATCATAAATTTTGAGTGCGGTTGAAACACTTGATCCCCGTTTGCGTAGTATTGCGTCGTTGGTGCGCAGCGGCTCACGGTTGGCAGATATTGGATGTGATCACGGCTATTTGATTTGCGCCCTAATGCGCGACGGCAAAATAGACAGAGGTATAGCCTGCGATATCAACGAAAAGCCACTGAACAAAGCGCGTGGAGAAATTGAACGACAGGGGTTAAAAGAACAGATTGCCTGCCGCCTTGGCGACGGGCTTTTTCCGTTAGCACAGGATGAGGTGGACGATGTTGTCATTGCTGGCATGGGCGGGGAGATGATTGCATCTATCTTAGATCGCTGCCCTTGGGAGAGTCTGGCTAATAAGCAGTTTTTACTCCAGCCTATGACTAAGGCGCCGTTTTTGCGTCACTGGCTTTGTACCAATGGCTATTGTATTTCGGCCGAAAAGGCCAGCGTTTCAGGCGACCACGCCTATACCGTCATGCGGGTCAGCTATACCGGCTGGCGGTGTAAAATAAGCGAATATGACCTATACTGCTATGCGGGGGAGCTGGCTTGCGACCTGTCTGAGGAGGCCCGGTCATATCTATGGCGCACGGTGTCATCTTTAAAGCGTCAGGAGAACGGGGTGGAGCCGACAAATCCCGAAAAGGCTACCAAGCTGCGTTGTTTGATTAATAAGTTGATTACAGTCATAGAAGAAGGGAAGTGAGCCTGTGGCACTCGACGGCATGATGCTCTCGCTTTTAAAAGACGAGCTTTCGCAGGTGCTGATCGGCAGCCGGGTGGATAAGGTTTATCAGCCCGTTAAGGAAGAAATTATTCTCGCCATTCGCGCCCGGCAAGAAAACCGTCGGCTGTTGCTTTGCACCCATGCGGCGACAGCACGGGCGCATTTTACCGCCATTTCGGTCGAGAACCCCAAGCAGCCGCCGATGTTTTGTATGCTGCTACGCAAGTGGGTCGGTAACGCCAAGCTGGTTGATATTCGGCAGCCCGGCTTTGAACGGGTGCTGTTTTTCGATTTTGAGACGGTTAACGACCTTGGCGATACCGTAATTGTAACATTGGCAGCCGAAATCATGGGCCGCTATTCCAATGTGATTTTAATAGGTGCTGACGGCCGCATTATAGACTCGATGAAGCGCGTAGGAGCTGATCGTTCGTCGCTGCGCCAGATATTGCCTGGTCTGCGGTATGAGAACCCACCACCGCAGGAGCGAGTGGATCTGCTGACTGACGGTGTGCAAGCGGTTATAGACGCACTGAAAACCTCACCGCGGGATATCGACGTTGCAAAGCTTTTACAGGAGACGCTTTCGGGCACCTCGCCGCTTTTAGCGCGAGAGCTGGTGCACCGCGCGCTCGGTGGCGTTTCCGCGGTCAAAAGTGAGCTTTCGCAAAGGCAGTATGACGCACTGGCCAACGAGCTGGAAAAGCTTCGTGTTACGCTTTTGAAGGGCCAAACCGAGCCCACCACTGTGCTGACGCCGGACGGCGGGCCGAAAGATTTTTCGTTTATTCCCATCGCACAGTATGGCAATGCCATGCAGGTGCAGCGTTTTGATGAGATTTCAGCCATGCTGGATGCATTTTATGGCGAGAAAGACGCTGTCGATCGCATGAAGCAAAAGATGAGCGACTTTTCGCGTTTGATTACGTCAAGAATAGAGCGCATTGAACGCAAGCTTTCCGCCCAGAAGCAGGAACTGCTTGACTGTAAAAACCGGGAACAGCTGCGCCGTTTTGGCGATTTGCTTTCTGCTAATATGTACCAGCTCGAAAAGGGCACGAACCACATCAAAGTACCGGATATTTTTGACGAGGCAGGCGGAGATGTGACCATTCCGATGGATATCAGGCTGACACCGGTGCAGAATGTACAGCGCTATTATAAAGAATATCGCCGGGCCGACACCGCCGAAAAGATGCTCAAGGGGCTAATTGAGCAGGGCGAACAGGAACTGGAATATCTCGATACGGTATATGACTTGATGACGCGCGCGCGCAGTGAGGCGGAACTTTCGGCCATCCGTGGGGAACTGGGTGAAGGCGGCTATATCAAAACCATTTCTGTCGGTAAAAAGAAGCAGGAGCAAAAATTGTTGCCGCTGCAATACCGCTCATCGGATGGCTTTTTGATTCTTTCGGGCCGCAACAACCTGCAAAACGAACGGCTCACACTAAAGGACAGTCGCAAGACTGATGTCTGGTTCCATACGCAGAAAATTGCAGGTTCGCATACGATTGTTGTCGCCGAGGGGCAAGAGGTGCCAGACCGCACGCTAACTGAGGCGGCCATCATCGCCGCGGTCAATTCAAAGGCGCGAAATTCCGCCAAAGTTCCGGTGGATTATACCCTGATTAAAAACGTCAAAAAGCAACCTGGGGGCAAACCGGGTATGGTAATATACGAAAATTTTTCCACTGCTATCGTCGATCCCGACGAGGTACTGGTGCAGTCGCTGATGCTGACCTGAACAAAATGCGTTAAGAAATCAGCTTTCTTAACGCATTTTCATGCTGATTTCATTGCTAAAGGCCTTAACAAAAGATTTTTAGCAATCAAATTATATTAATGGGTGTTGCACCGTGTCTGTTCTTCCAGTGCCACCATTTCAGCTTTTCCTGGTCGTGCGTATCGTGACTGGCATAATAAACCGCACAGCGATAAATATATAGCTGGCAGCGGTCAATTTTTGTTCGTGCAATCGCACACTCCCGGTTGTACATGTCCTGCGGGTCGGCGTTCTTAAGCGACGCTATAGTCGTGAATCCGAGCAGTAGCAGATCTTGTTCGGTTTGTTTGCCTACCCCGTGAATTTTTCTCAGTTCACCCATGACTTCACACCCCCTTTTGCGTTATTATACCGTTGGCGAAATATGCGGTCAAGTGGTGGCGTTTAGTTGGGAAAGGCTATTATAGTCAACATAGACGAATAAAAAGGAAGAGGAGATTCCCATGACCTTAGATCAGCTTGACCTGTTGCTTTCGCAGGTGCAAAAGCCTGCTCGCTACACGGCGGGAGAGATGGGTGCAGTGGTCAAAACGCTTACGCCCGATATGCTGCGCTATGCGTTTTGCTTTCCGGATTTATACGAGGTCGGCATGAGCCACCTCGGTATGAAGATATTATATGGTCACGCCAACCGCCGTAACGATGTCTGGTGTGAGCGGGTGTTTTCGCCCGATGTCGACATGCAGACCGCTATGCAGGAGATGGGCGTACCGCTTTTTGCACTGGAAAGCCTCGACCCGATCAGTCAGTTTGATCTCATCGGCTTTACGCTGCAATATGAAATGTGCTACACCGAGGTTTTAAACCTGCTGAATTTGGCCGGTTTATCTATTCGTGCTAAAGATCGAACCGACCCGTTGCCGCTGGTGGTCGTGGGTGGACCTTGCGCCTCAAACCCTGAGCCGCTGGCCGATTTTGTGGATCTGGTGTCTTTGGGCGAGGGCGAGGAGGTTTCGGACGAACTGTTCGACCTGTGTATACAGGCAAAGAAAGCGGGCTGGAGCAAGCCAGAAATTCTGCGCCGCGCCGCACAGATACCGGGCATCTATGTGCCGTCGCTTTATGATGTGACCTATAACGCGGATGGCACGATCAACGCCGTCACACCGCGTGAGGGCGCGCCTGCCGTCATATCAAAGCGCGTTGTCACTGATTTGGACGGCGTTTATTATCCTGAGCGTTTTGTCGTGCCATTTCTGGATATTGTACACGATCGCGCGGTGGTTGAGCTGTTCCGCGGCTGCAATCGTGGCTGCCGCTTCTGTCAGGCGGGTTTTTTGTACCGTCCCATCCGCGAAAAATCGGTTGAGACGGTCGCACGCGATGCGAAGAATCTGATTGAATCCACTGGGTATGATGAAATAGGACTGTCATCGCTTTCCACCAGCGATTATTGCGGGTTGGAGCCGCTGCTCGATTCACTACTCGACTGGACCGAGGAACAGCATGTCAACCTTTCGCTGCCGAGTCTGCGCATCGACAACTTTACGGAGTCGTTGCTAGAAAAGGTCACGCGGGTGCGAAAATCCGGCTTAACCTTTGCGCCTGAGGCAGGCACCCAGCGCCTGCGCGACGTCATCAATAAGAACATCACCGAACAAAACGTCATGGATACCTGCCGTACTGCGTTTTTAGGCGGTTACACAGCCGTTAAGCTCTATTTTATGATGGGCCTTCCCACTGAGACTTTAGAAGATATCAAGGGCATTGCCGATCTGGCTCAAAAGGTGGTTGACCTTTTTTACAACATGCCGGAACGACCCAAGGGTAAGGCAGTAAGCGTCAATATCAGCGTGGCCTGTTTTGTGCCCAAACCCTATACGCCGTTTGAGTTCGAGCCGCAGGATTCGATGGAATCGCTGCGCGAGAAGCAAAAGTATTTACTCTCCTGTGTGCGCTCACGCAAAATTTCGGTCAGTTATCACGATTCAGCCACCAGTGTAGCAGAGGCGGCGCTGGCCAGAGGTGATCGTCGGCTGTGTCAGGTGGTGGAGGGTGCATTTTTGAGAGGCAGCCGCCTCGACGGCTGGGATGACCATTTCAAGCCGTTGGCCTGGCAGGAGTCATTTGCGCAAGCTGGTCTGGATCCCGATTTTTATGCCCGGCGCAGGCGTAATTATAACGAGGTGTTCCCGTGGGATCATCTAGACTACGGCGTGACGAAGGCGTTTTTTGTTCGTGAGCACAACAAGGCGATGGAAGCGGCCACTACGCCCAGTTGCTTTAATGGCTGCAACGGCTGCGGTGCTCAGCGTTTGACAGGAGGGATATGCAAATGTATATAAGAACGGTGCGTATCTTTTTCAGTAAATCAGGGCGTGCCATCTATATTTCGCACCTTGACCTCATGCGTGCGATGACCCGTGCGTTTTCACGCAGCGGGCTGCCGGTGTGGTATACGCAGGGCTTCCACCCGCATTTGTACATTACCTTTGCGTTGCCGCTGTCACTTGGGACCACCGGCTTGTGTGAGTCGATGGATGTACGCCTGCTCACGGAGGTTGACAGCGCTGAGATTCTCTCACGCTTGAACGCCGCGCTGCCCGAGGGACTGCACGCTGTTGCGGTGGGGGAGCCCGTCATGGAGCCTAAGGAAATTATGTGGGCGGATTATCACGTGTTTTTGCGTTGTGCTGTTTCGGTGGGGCAGCAGGCATTTGCGCGCTTTGCTGAACTTGACGAAATTCCGATTGAAAAGCGCAACAAAAAAGGCGTGAAAACGGTGGATATTAAGCCAATGCTGCAAGTGCTTGCGCTAGAGGAACAGTCGGATGGTCTTCTGTTGACCCTGCGCTGCCGTGCCGGTGTTGAAATTAACTTGAACCCGACACTGGCGCTTGACGCGCTGTCGGAACTGACCGGCTTTAGAGCCGACTGGGCCACTATTGAGCGCTTCGCTATTTTAACCGAAGCACTGGAAGGTTTTAAATAGTGGCTATGAGATTAAAGGCACCCCCATTGCAAGATTAATGCAATGAGGGTGCCTGCTTTAATACAATAGGACGTTGGGCGCTGCTCAAAATACACCAAGCTTTCAAAAAGTTTTATCGGAACTTAAAAATATATCTGATGGCTTAAGGGCTTATTAAGGCTGAGAGAATCAGGCGAATTGCTTTATTAGCCTGACTATTCAGTGCGATAGAGCCTTATCTTACCATTTGAGTTTAAAAAGCGAATGAGCAGCGCAGCGACGGGCGCGGCCAACATGCCGGGCAAGCCGAAGGTACATAGCCCGAAGAACATGGCGGTCAGCGTGATTACAGGGTGCAAACCGAGCGAATCGCCTACCACATGCGGTTCGATGATATTTCGCATTACAGTAATGACGCCATAGAGCACTAACAGACCGGCACCTAGCGGCCCGCGTCCGTTTGCCAGCTCAAAAATACCCCAGGGGATTAGAACGGCTCCGGAACCCAGCAGCGGCATGATGTCCATTAGGGCGATAATGGCGGCAATTTTCCAGAAGCGGTCAATTCGCAATGCCCAAAGCCCGATGCAAAGCTCGCAGAAGGTGATGAGCATGATAATGGCATAGGCACGCGCCAGACGCAGTAGGCAGGAGACCAGAAAGTTTTTGACATCCAGCGTCATAGGGCGCATCCGGTGCGGCAACTGCTGCAACAAAAACAGCGTGACGCGGTCATAATCCATCGCGATGGCGAACGACGAAATAATCATAAAGACAAAGCCAACCATAAACAGCGGCAGGCCTTTTAAAAAGTTGGTTAGAATGGTAATTAGCGAGCTAGAAATACCGGTCACAAGATCCTGTGTGGCGGAAGAAATCATCGCAAACAGTTCCTCGACTGATATGGCGGACGATGGTGCCAGCTGCTGGATAAGTTGCAACAACCTGTTGCCCGCCTGTTGTGCCTTAGGCAGCATAATATTGGCGTAATACAGTGGAAAATCAGTAGCTATGTCAGCAAGCTTGCCGATGGCGAGCGCGGCAAGCAGCCAAAACGCGAAAATAACAGTTGCGTAAAATAAAACGCCAATTGTAGCAGAAGCAAGTTTGGAACGGGCGTGAAACCGGTTGGCCAGATGTCTGAACAAATATGCCAGCGTCAAGCTGAACAGAAAAGGCCAGAACCAAGGGAACAAAAAGCGTAATACCAAAAAGCACAATGTTGTAACTATTGCGCAATATAGGACACGAATAATAAA
>DATMYZ010000442.1:0-6434 GCA_035560675.1 Clostridia bacterium | reverse complement strand
GCTTTAAATAGAGCTTTTTAGCAGATAATTCCGATTGACGAATAAGAGCGTCGTGAGTATAATAACCTTATTGAAACGCGAAGGCGCGCAGGAATTTAAATTCCTCGCGTCTTTTTGTTTTCTATTCACATCGCTTTGCGGACAACGGATGTGAAAAACAGAACGTTTTGACCGGATCAAATAATTTGTATCGGAGGAAATATTATGAAAAAAATGCTAAGCTTGTTACTGGTAACATCCGTGCTGACCGCGTCTCTCGCAGCCTGCGGGGGCGCAGCCTCTTCCTCTACCGCGCCAGCGTCATCCAGCACCGCACCGTCCTCGTCTGTGCCCGCATCATCGGCTTCCACCGACCCTGTCAAAATTGGTGCCATCGGCCCGAACACAGGCAGTCTGGCAGCCTATGGCGAAGGTGTCGCCAATGCCATTAAAATGGCGGTTGCTGAAATCAACGCCAACGGCGGTGTTCTTAGCGGACGCGAGCTGAAAGTAGTTGCCTATATGGATGACAAAGCCGACGCTACCGAAGCGTCGAACGCATTTAACAACCTCATGTCTCAGGGTGTTAAGGCGGTTATCGGCTCGGTTACTTCGGGCGTAACCTCTGGCCTTGCAACGCTGGCGGATGAAGAGGGTATGCTGCTATTGACCCCCACCGCTACAAATGATGATGTGACAAAGGGTTATCCCTCCGTCTTCCGTGCCTGCTACGCAGACAGCTATCAGAGCTCTATCTGTGCTAAGTTCATGGCAGAGTCGTTAAAGGTAAAAAAGGTTGGCGTACTTTACGCTTCCGGTGACGCTTATTCCATGGGTATGGCCGACGGCTTTAAGACTGCTGCCAAAGCGCTTGGGCTTGTGATTGTCGGTGAGGAATCGACCGGCGGCACCTCCGACACCGATTACAACGCTCAGTGGGCTAACCTGAAGGCCAGTGGCGCCGAAGCGGTGTTTGCGCCCTTCTATTATGATTCGGTCGGCCCTTACATTGTTCCTCAGGCGCGTGCGGCAGGCTTTCAAGGTGCTATTATCGGCGCTGACGGCTATGACGGCACCGTTGACATGATTGTCCACCCCGCTTCTCAATATAACGGCGTTTACTTCACCAACCACTACGCTGCTGACGATCCTGCTGAAAAGGTTCAAAAGTTCGTTAAGGGTTATGAGGCACTCTATAAGGCCACTCCGAACGCACTAGCTGCATTGGCATATGACTCTATCTACATGCTCAAGCAGGCGATTGAAGCGGCCGGCACCGATGATACGGCGGCGATTGTCAAGGCGATGACCGGAATGTCTTTTGATGGCGTCACCGGCTCCTTCACCCTCGATGAAAACAACACCCCCGCCAAGTCCTGCGCCATTATTGAAATCAAGGACGGCAAGATGGTCTGGAAGGACACCGTAGGCTGATACTAGGGGCTTGTTTGTAAAACCAAAAACATCGTCTATGTCTACTGTAAAAGGCAGCCTCCGCGTCGAATATACTCGGAATATATCCAGTATTCCTGCACTTTCTTCCTTGAAGCAAGGCTTTTACAGTGAATTATTCGTCATTTTTTCTATTTACAAACTCCCTAGTTTTTGAAAACTATATTTTTGCTTCAAAATTGCTTCGCGAAGCGCCGGTCTCCTCTCTCTTCCGGTGCTTCAGAAACAGTTATATTTTTAAATAAGGAGTGTGAGCATATGGATGGTCTGATGCTGTTCGTTACCCAGATTATTAACGGCCTTCGCGCCGGAAGCATCTATGCCCTTGTTGCTCTCGGATACACCATGGTCTATGGCATTATACGCCTGATTAACTTTGCTCACGGCGATTTTATTATGGTTGGCGGCTATACGCTCGCCTTTACTATCCCGATGATGGTCGCTATGGGTATGCCGCCTTGGCTGGCGGTTATTTTGGCAGTTATCACCTGTTCCGTTGTAGGCGTGCTGGTTGAAAAGTTGGCCTATAGCCCGGTGCGTGCTAAGGGCACCAACATGAGTGCTCTGATTACGGCTATTGCCATGAGCTTGTTTTTAGAGAACCTAGCACAGGCATTGTTCGGTGCAAACCCGCGCCCGGTGCCCATCACCATTTCGCTGCCTAAAATTATGGGATTTGATGGCACCACTATTGTGACTATTATTATTTGCAGCGTGGTCATGGTCGCGCTGCAGCTCTTCGTCAAAAAGACCAGCATGGGAAAAATGATGCGTGCTGTTTCTGAGGATAAGCAGGCCGCGACCCTCATGGGAGTCAATGTCAACCGCACTATTACCATTACTTTTGCCATCGGATCGGCGCTGGCGGCGGTGGCCAGCCTGACCTATTGTGCGCAGTACAACTCGGTGACGACCACGATGGGATCCATGCTGGGTTTGAAGGCGTTTGTTGCTGCGGTGCTCGGCGGTATTGGCATCATTCCAGGCGCTATGCTCGGCGGTTTTGCCATCGGCCTTGTTGAAAGCTTATCAAAGGCCTACATAGGCGTGCTCACCGGGGGCGTCATTACCTCTGCTTTTTCAGACGCGGTGGTGTTTGCTATATTGATCGTGGTTCTGCTTGTAAAGCCCTCCGGCGTTCTGGGTAAGAACATCGGAGAAAAGGTTTAAGGGGGCCGATTATGATGCAGTATATGGCGAAATCGAAGCGGGCCGTAATGCTGGTTAATTTTATTGCCGTTATAGCAATTTTTGGCCTGCTGCTTCTGGTAAAGGAAACCGGCAGCATTAATAAATATGTCGAAAGCATTCTGGTACAATGCTGTTATTACATTATCATGGCGGCTTCGCTGAACATCGTCGTCGGCTTTTTGGGGCAGATTGCGCTGGGTCATGCTGGATTCATGGCGATTGGGGCCTACACAAGCGCACTGACAGCCAAGGCGCTGCGTGGCGCCGGACTGTTTACCGGCAAGGATATTGCCTCGACGCTGCCGCTGCTGCTGATAGGTGTCATCTGCGGTGCCTGCATGGCGGCACTGGCCGGTATGCTGGTCGGTATTCCGGCGCTGAGACTGCGCGGCGACTATCTGGCGATAATCACGTTGGGTTTCGGCGAGATTATCCGCGTTATCATTCAGAACCTGCCGTTTGCGGGCGGTAAGGGCCTTTCTGCGGGCAAGGCGGGTCAGCCGCTTATTGGTATCCCTAACTTAAATAATCTTTATGTGGCCTATTTTATTATGGTGCTCTGCGTCTCAATGCTGGTTATGTTTGTGCACTCTCGCCACGGACGAGCGGTTATGGCCATCCGTGAGGATGACATCGCCAGTGAGGCCGCAGGGCTGAATAACACCTATTACAAGGTTCTGGCCTTCACAGTTTCGGCGTTTTTTGCTGGTGTGGCGGGTGCAATCTTTGCACACCGGGGGCTGGGAACGATTCAGGCGGCGGACTTTACCTTTTTAAAATCAACTGAGTATGTCATTATGGTTGTGCTTGGTGGAATGGGTGGCCTTACTGGCTCTGTGATTGCGGCGGTTGTATTGGCCATTTTGCCAGAAGCGCTGCGCGCTTTTTCAGATTATCGCATGTTGATTTATAGCGTGGTACTGATTATTATGATGATTTTCCGCCCTAGCGGGCTATGTGGCAGCTACGAGTTTTCACTTCAAAAGGTGCTGTTAAAGCTGTTAAAGAAGGGCTCTGGCAAAAAAACGAGCAAAAAATCCACGGAGGTGACCGACCATGCGTGAAGATGCGACGGTATTGCAGTCGCGCGAGCTGGGCATTCAGTTCGGGGGGCTGAAGGCTGTTTCCAACTTTAACCTTCAGCTCAAGGAAGGCGAGCTCGTAGGGCTTATCGGTCCGAACGGTGCGGGCAAAACAACGGTATTCAATCTTCTGACAGGAGTCTATCTGCCTACCGACGGTGTGGTGGAGATGAACGGCGAGACGCTTAACGGCAAAAAGGTACATCAGGTGGTGGCCAGCGGCGTAGCAAGAACTTTTCAGAATATTCGTCTGTTCAAGAAAATGACCGTGGCGGATAACGTCAAGGTTGCGTTTTCTAAGGAATTGAAATCCAGCCTGTTTGAAAGCTTTTTCCATGTAGGACGCTACTGGAAGGAGGAAGCGACGATTGATCAACAAGCCCGGGAACTGCTCTCGCTTTTCGGGCTGGAGGACAAAGCGGACACCGTCGCCGAAAACCTGCCCTACGGCCAGCAGCGCAAGCTTGAAATTGCACGTGCACTTGCCACCAATATGAAGGTGTTGCTGCTTGACGAGCCCGCTGCCGGAATGAACCCCACAGAGACAGCAGAGCTTTTAAACTGCATCAGCCTGATTAGGCAGAGATTCAAGGTATCTATTCTGCTGATAGAGCATGATATGAGCCTGGTCATGAAAATCTGCGAACGAATCATCGTGATCGACTACGGCGAGAC
Source organism: Clostridia bacterium (assembly GCA_035560675.1). Taxonomy (GTDB): domain Bacteria; phylum Bacillota; class Clostridia; order Oscillospirales; family Ruminococcaceae; genus Yanshouia. The sequence continues at coordinate 2,055 of DATMYZ010000442.1, read as the reverse complement.
CATAGCCACCGGAAAACCAGAAGAAATTGCAAAGAATCCCAGAGTGATCGCGGCCTATCTGGGCGCGTAAGGGGAGGCCAAACGATGCTGGCAGTCAAAAATCTTCATGTCCATTACGGCGCAATTCACGCCATAAAGGGTATCAGCCTAACGGTGCAGCGAGGTGAATGTGTCTCGCTCATCGGGGCGAATGGTGCAGGCAAAACAACGACGCTGCATACCATCACCGGGTTGCGGCACCCCACGGAGGGGGAAATAATCTACGGAGACATCGATTTGTGCCACACGGAGCCCTATAAAATTCTCGGGCTTGGCATGGCGCATGTACCGGAAGGGCGGCATGTTTTCAGCCGGATGACAGTGGCGGAGAATCTGGAAATGGGCGCAATTATTTGTAAAGACAAGGCACGTATTGCGCAGAACATAGAGATGGTTTATAAGCGGTTCCCACGGCTTAAAGAGCGCAACAAGCAGCTGGCGGGCACCCTTTCAGGCGGCGAGCAGCAGATGCTGGCCATGGGTCGCGCGCTGATGACCAACCCCAGAATGGTGTTGCTTGACGAACCTTCCATGGGACTATCACCGCTGCTGGTGAGTGAGGTGTTTGACATTATCACTTCTTTGCACGATAGCGGAATTACAGTTTTGCTGGTTGAACAGAACGCAAAAATGGCGCTTTCAATCTCCGACCGGGCGTATGTTCTTGAAACCGGCACCATATCTATGGAAGGCAAGGCTGCTGACCTGTTGGAGGACGACCGGGTGCGCAAGGCCTATCTTGGCGCATAAAAACGCTGAAGGGGGTAGATTTATGGAAAACGGAAGAAATTTTGTCATCACTGTTGCGCGCAGCTGCGGCAGCGGCGGCGGTGAGATTGCGCGCAGCCTGGCCGCCGAATTTAACATCAACTATTATGACCGAAAGTTACTTAGGCTGGCCTCTGATGACAGCGGCATCAACGAAAAACTGTTTGCGCAGGCAGATGAGCAAGTTCAAAAAACCAACCTGTTTAAAGTGTCGCGCAGTGTCTACAATGGCGAGTTGATACCCCCACAGAGCGAGTATTTCCTTTCTAACCAGAATCTATTTAATTATCAGGCGAAGGTGATTAAAGGGCTGGCTGACAGCGAAAGCTGCGTGGTTATAGGACGATGTGCCGATTTTGTTCTGAGAGATTACGACAATGTGCTGCATGTTTACATCCATGCTCCGTTGGAGGCCTGCATCCGGCGAAAAATGCGTGCGACCGCGCTTACTGAAAGCGCCATGCGCACCAAAATTCTCAAAACAGATGAGCTGCGCGCTAATTACTACCGGCATTATACCGGCCAGCCGTGGAATCTTGCCGACCAATATGACCTGAGCCTAAACAGTGAGACACTGGGCATAGGGGGATGCATCGCGCTGATAAAAAGCTATGTTAAGCTGAAGTTTTTCTAAACGGCACATCAGGTTTGGAAAAGGCAGCGCAGGGTATGCCAATGAATACTCAAATAGGCTGGGCGGCGGAATGGTTTTTTCCTTTCCACCGCCCGTTTGTTTTATTATAAAGCGCTTATTATATCTCACTTTTTCGCAACAGCGGGTTTACGGCTAAAAGCTTTTAAAAGCATGAATTTTGCGCAACATTTTTGATTGCAGCGCTGCGGCGTGCTTTTAACAAGACCTCTCACATAAAATGTAATGTGAAATAACAACGTGAGAGGGCGGAACACTATGTTTTTAGAGACGCTTTTAGCAGGGCTGCCACAATTGATGCGGCTCCTCTTTGTTTTGCATGTCAGCAGCGGAAATTCTTTTCCCAAGCCGCTTTCAGCCAAGAACGAACGTGAATGCCTAAAGCTGATTCGTGAAGGGGACGCGCAGGCTAGAAACCAGCTGATTGAACACAACCTGAGACTGGTGGTACACATTATCAAAAAGTACTACTCTAATATCAAGGATCAGGACGATCTCATTTCTATAGGCACCATAGGGCTGATAAAGGCGGTTTCTACCTTTGATTATGAGAAGGGAACACGGTTTGCGACATATGCTTCAAGGTGTATAGAAAA
>DATMYZ010000441.1:0-6188 GCA_035560675.1 Clostridia bacterium | reverse complement strand
AAATACTAGTTGATAGTAAGAGGGCGGAACGAAAATTTCGTTACGCCCCAGATATTTAGATTCACGCCAGCAAGTGGTCAAACAGCGCTAATCCAGCGATGTATTCGCAGCTGGGAATGCGACTTACGCCCAGCTCTTCCTAATGCGTGTCTCTTTATGTGATGTCGCTTGTGGTCAGATATAGCCTCCACAAAAGGCATCCTCAGTCTGCGGATAGGCATCCTGATACAATTTAAGCCACGGCGCACTGATCGACATGGTGTGGAAGTTATGCCTCTCGTAAACCTCTCCGGCTTTTCCTTTTTGAATACGGATTAAGCGATCAGCCAACGACAGGCTGTCCGCCAATGTGACTGCCAGAATCACCACGGCAATTTCTTGATCCAGCAGCATTTTCAGCTGCTCCCAAATATGCATGCGCATCTCCATATCCGCCCGGCGAAAGGGTTGTATGCAAAACGCCACCTTGGGGCGCTGAATAGCAACCCGGTGATATACCAGCTCATACTTCTGCATTTCGCTGAGCATGTCTATCCGTTGGTCAAAAACCTCGCTGCCAAGCAGCGGGGTATATTCCCGTCGGATTCCTTCCCGCACGCTGTTGCTGCTCCAAACCTCTGGCAAACGGTGGTCGAGCGAAAAGCAAAGATTATCCAGATAGCTCATTTCTTCAAACAGCATAGTTTTGGTCGGCAGCTCTTGAACGACCGCAATTTCGCTGCCAGGGCTGGGCAGTATCACATTGCCCATCAGCCGAATGACCCCGCTTTTTGCCTCCGTTTCACCGCAGATTATGGACAGCAACTCGCCAAAAATCTGATGGTCCACATCCTGAAGCACCACACATTCCCCCGCTGCCGCCTGAAAGCTTAAATCGTGAATACAGTCGCCCCTGATATGCGCCATTTCAAAAACAAGTTTCCGCACCTTATCCGCTGTACCGTTTTTAATAATTTGCTGCCGAACCTTTCCACTGTACACCTTGGTATAATGCTGAAAAGTTTCCGGCGTGGCAGCGTCGCTTTTCAACACCTTGATAATTCTGCCATTGGACATCAGCGCCACCTCGTGACACACCTGACATAACTCTTCAAAGTGAAAATCGACATACAAAAAAGAAAGGCCCTGTCCCGCATAATGATTAAGCAGACGATGCACCTTGCGCAGTTCGGTTTCTGAAAGACTTGCGCTGATATCGCGCAGCACAATCAGCCGATAGCCCGCTACCACCGATTTAAGCACAGCCACTACCAGCCGTTCAAATTGGGACAAGTCCCCCACGTAGGAATCGGCCGAAATAAAGATATCGATGCTCTCTAAAAAGGGCAATAGTTGCCTGCGCAGGATGGACGGTTGCACCAGCCAAGGCTGAAAGCCCTGCCGCAGCACAAAGATATTATCCGCCACCGTTAAATCCTCTACCAGGCAGCTTTCGCTTTGAATCAGCCCAATGCGGTTATACCGCTGCTTAGCGGTGCGCCAGGTGTTGACCTGTTCCTCTCGGTAATAAACATAGCCGTACCGCAACGGCGTGTTATATTGCAGCAGTTTCAGCAATGCAGTCAGCCCGTGGTTGTTAACCGGCAGCAGGCCCATAATTTGTCCTGAAAAAATGCTCAGGTTAAAATCCTCCAGTTGAATAACATCTTGCTCCACGCAGCTGACACGCTCCATCCGTAGTACTTCTTGCCTCATGACAGCACCTCGCTGTTCTGAACCTCCCGGTCGCTGCCGATAGCGGGCAAGGTAATTTCCACATCGGTTCCCACCCCGGGGATGGAAAACACATGCAGGCCATATTCCTCGCCGAACAGCAAACGGATGCGGTTATTCACGTTGACGAGAGCAAGGCCGCCCTTTTCCTGCTCTTGCCAGGCGATGTCAAAATTCCCCTTGCCCATACGTCGGTTTATTTTGGTCAGCGTCTCTTCGTCCATGCCAAGGCCGTCGTCAGATATGCGAATGAGCAGCCGTTTTTCAGTTCGTTCCAAATAGATGATCAGATGCCCTGTGCCCACTTTAAGCTCGGTTCCATGAATAATGCTGTTTTCAAGAATCGGCTGCATCGTCAGCTTGGGCAGGCGACAACGGTAGATTTCGTCACGTTCCTCGGACGAGCAGCGGATTTCCAACTGAAGCCGGTCTCCAAAGCGGTACTGTTGAATACTGAAATAGGTCTCGCAGTTTTGCAGTTCCTCCTCCACCGAAACTAAATTTTCGACCTTGGTAATAGTGTAGCGGAAGAAGCTTGCCAGCGATTCGGTCATCTCCGCAACCTCTGTCAATCCAGCCAATAACGTCTCGCTGCGGATACTTTCGAGCGTATTATAAAGAAAATGTGGATTAATCTGATTTTGCAGTGCCAGATATTGCGCCTGTCGCTTATTCATATGAAAAAGCTGTATAGGGCTCAGCAGCTCTCGCATCTGGTCAAAAAGGCGCTTATTAGCGGGCGAAACCGCGCAGTCATGCACCTCTTCGGTGTCGGATATAGGGTACCCCTCTAAAAACAAAGTCAGCATCCGTTCTATTCGCCAATACGGGCGCACCACCAGAAACCACCCTATAAACGCAAAAACAATCCATCCCAACACCAGCATTACAGGTGAAATGGACAGCAAATCGCCCAGCAGTGCCACCAGACTGCCAACAACCAGCAGCACAGTCAAGCGAAAAGAGAGATATCCCCAACTGACTTTGACCCGGTTCATATTGATGACCCTTCCTTTCGCTTCGCCCAAGGCACAAACCGACCATGAAAGGGCTGGCCACCAATGTGCATCCATGACGGCTGCCCTTAAAATAAGCGTCATAAATCTAAAAGCAAGGAAGTTCGAAACAAATTCCAAACTTCCTTCTACTTAGTATGTCACGGCTTATCCGTACAGCTTGCGGTACTGCCCCGGATTTAAGCTGGTAACCTTTTTAAAGATACCCGTAAAATGCTTCAGGTCGTTATATCCCACCCGGCCGCACACTTCCGCAATAGGTAAATTTGTATCCTGCAACAGGGCTTTGGCCTTTTCAATCCGTATTTTGGCAAGATATTTGACGAAGCCTTCTCCAGTCTCTTTTTTGAACAGCGTACTGAAATAGCTGACACTAAAACCGGTGGCAGCACAAACATCCTCCAGTGAAATAGGCTCGTTGTAATGCTGCTGAATATACTGCTTGGCAACGCGAATGGGGCGGGTGGATTCATTTTCCTGCTGCTTCCACAGCAGCTCCAGCTGCCCGCGCTGAAAGCGGCGCAAACAATCAAAAAGCCGCTCTACGCTGCCAGAAAGCTCACAATGTTCTTCAAACCTCTTTACCGAATCAGCTTCATCATTCAAATGCAGCCTGACCGCAAATATTCGGCCGGCAGCCTGCACCAGCTCCAGCAATTCATAGCCCCTCACATCGGGCACTTGTGCCGCCGCATGGCGCAGCTCGTCAACCACCTTATCCGCTATATCGGCACTCAGGGCATCCACTGCCTGCTCCATGCCATGGCTATATTGATCCAACACCTGCCGCACCCGCAAAGCTGAAGGAGCAGGCGCGGATTCCAGCAGCCGCCCTGTTCCCTCCACCAGCCGTTCGCAGATGGCCAACCGGGCGCTACGCATCGATTGGGGCAGCTCTAAAGACGACTTTGCCGCTTTGCCAATGGCGAGCGAAAATTCCACCGAGCCAAAGAAAAACTGCTGCGCCACCAGCTGGTTTAAACAATCACGCAGTATCCGACGGACGGCATTTTTTTGCTGCGGCTCAAAATGGAGCACACCATAACCGGTGCTACGGTAAAATTGCAGCAGTCCAGCGGTATAAAGTGGTTTAAGCGCTGGTTCAATCACTTGGGCAACCTTATTTTGCAGCGCTGAAAGAGACGCATTTTCCACCGCGCCAGACGTATAGTCCATCTTGAGAATATACACTTGAAACAATCCAGTACCCGCCGAAAAGCCATATTCACTTCTTAGCTGCTCATCGGTAGGTGCTTCCAGTCTGCCTTGCAATAAGTCTTCTATGAGGCGCCCCCGTAGCAAATCATGACCTTTTTGGCTGTTCTGCCGTAAATTCTCTATGGCATCAATCGACGCCACACGGTTTAGGCAGCGCTCGGCCAGTTTTTTCATTGTGGCGTTGAGCGCGTCCTGCTTGATGGGCTTTAGCAAGTAATCGCCCACACCGTAATGAATGGCAGATTGAGCATACTCAAACTGCGCATAACCACTGATGATGACAATTTCCAGCTCGGGAGCAATTTGCCTCGCCCGCTCAATCAGCTCCAAGCCGTCACAGCCCGGCATTCGGATATCGGTAATCAAAATATCCGGTTTGACGCACTCCATCAGCGCTAATGCCTCCAGCCCATTAGAAGCTATTCCGGCTAGTTCCATGTCCAATGTATTCCAGTCGACCAGCATCTGTACCAAACGACAGACTCTTATCTCATCATCCGCAATCACCACTTGTAGCACCTGCGTCACCTCCTGCTTTTGCCTGCTGTCCAAACGCCTTTATCCGTATGATGTATCAGAAATTGATCTCCATAGCTTCCAACACCGCTTGCATAGGCGGAATGCTGGGGATGCCGCCTATTTTGCAGGTGGAAAGGCTGGATGCTGCGCTGGCAAAGCGAGCAACCTCGCCCAGCTCTGAAAGCGTCAGCTCTCTCGGCGATTTGTCCATTCCCAGAATGCGGCTGACCGCGCTGCCGCCAAAAATATCCCCCGCGCCGGTCGTGTCAATGGTCTTGACGTCGATGCTCGGGCAAAATACAGCACCCAGCCGGTTTTTCAGGCAGCAGCCTCTGGGGCCTAACGTCACCATGGCAAGCTGGGCGCCATATTCCTCCAGAATACGTGTTGCACCTTCTTTTTCATCGCAATTCCAGAGAAAGCGCACCTCGTCGTCACTGATTTTAACGATATCAGCTTGAGAAAGCCCCCAAAGAATCTGTTCTTCGGCCTCCTGCGGGCTGTGCCAGAGCGAAAGGCGAAGGTTGGGGTCATAGGTAATAAGCTTCTCCTTCTGTTTGGCGTAGGCGACCGCCCGCTGCGTGGCGGTGCGAACAGGTTCATCGGAGAGGCTGAGAGTGCCGAAATGGAACGCCCGCGCAGCATCAATGAAGGATAAATCTAACTCCTCAAAGTTCAGACAGGTATCCGCACCCGGCTTGCGCGCAAAGCTGAACGCTCGGTTGCCTTGTTGATCAAAGGTGACAAAAGCCAGCGTGGTAAACACCGCGGGGTCCTGAATAATGCCCCCTGTTTCAATGCCCGCCCCTTTGACGGTTTCCACCAACAATCGACCGAAGGTATCGTCCCCCACCTTGCCAAGAAAAGCCGTCTTTCTGCCGTAGGCGGTCAGCGCAGCCAAATAGTTGACCGGCGCGCCGCCGGGCTTGGCCGCCATGGTGGGGTATCCGTCCTCGTCCGTGCTAAGGGTGGCAAAATCTATAAGCAGCTCGCCAATGGCAGTTACGTCGTACATAAGGTTCCTTCTTTCTACTTTGCAGGCGGGTATTCATTGCAGAGCAGGCGGTAGGGCTTTTCGTCCTCCTCAATAGAAGGAAAGCGCCCAATCGGCTCATAAAAGCGGTTATCGGAATTGTCGTCGTTACACTGGCTGACCTCACCCAGCAGCACCGGACCACTGCCCACCTCTACCGTAAAGTCATGATACAAACAGGGCTGAATCGCAATGCTTTCACCGGGGGTAAGCCGTACCTGCGTACCGGCGGGTACCACCAGATTGCGTCCGTCCAAGTGCACACATATGTTACCCGTTTTATCCAAATCTTCATTCGGCGTGGAATTGTATACCCGAATCAGAACATTGCCGCCGCCCCGGTTGATAATATCCTCCATCTTGCCCCAATGAAAGTGCATGGGGGAATACTGCCCCTCGCGCAGATATAGCAGCTTTTCCGCATAGGTTTTAGGGTATTTATCACGCATGGCTAAATTGCCGTTGCGGATGGTAATAAGAGAAAATCCGATCTTATAAAAATCGCCCAATCCGTAGTCGGTAATATCCCAACCAAGCTGATTATCTCGTATCTCGTCATAATCGGGTCCTTTTTTCTGCCAGTCCTCTGAGGTAAAATGACAGAAAGGAGGTAGAGCAAAGCGAAATTTCTTAATAAAAGCTTCCATTTCTTTAAGTGCGGCGTTAATTTCACTGCGTTTCATGAAGAT
>DATMYZ010000440.1:0-2636 GCA_035560675.1 Clostridia bacterium | reverse complement strand
TTACATGTTCTTTTCTATTTTACCACGAAAAGCCGTTTGTTGCATTATAAAAAAACGCTGGAATTTCAATAACTTTTTCAACTCAATCGGTTCATCTTGACAGAATTCATGACGGAAATATTGCATTAATTTTTCGTATTTCTGATCCATTCTAACCTTTTTTGATGCATTCTCACCAATCATGCGTCTATCTTTTTGACGTATTCACTTGCGTTTTTTGTTGACCCGCCGCCAATTTTCCCGTACAATGAAGGTAGTGAAAGGGGCATTTTATTTATGAAGGATATCAAGGCAATTATCAGTTCCTATCTTGATCAAATTGTTACCTACCGCCGCCATATACATCAAAACCCGGAGTTAAGTCATGACGAGGTAAATACTTCCTATTTTATCGCCCAAACCCTTAAAAAAATGGGGCTTCAACCCACAACTGGGGTGGGAGGCAATGGCGTCACAGCCGTTATAAACGGCGCCAAGCCCGGCAAGTGCGTCGGCTTGCGCGCCGATTTCGATGCTCTGCCTATTCAAGAAACGACCGACTTGGCCTTCGCTTCGCAAAACGCCGGCGTTTCGCATTCCTGCGGGCACGATATGCACACCGCCATGCTTCTAGGCGCGGCGCACGTTCTGCTTTCACTCAAGGATGAATTCTCCGGCAGCGTCAAGCTGGTGTTTCAGCCCGCCGAAGAGGATGTTCTGGACTGCGGTGCCGTCCCCATGATCCGCGACGGTGCGCTGGAAAATCCGCATGTGGATGCTATGATTGGCCAGCACGTCTGGCCACAGTACCTCGTTGGCACCGCCGCCGTGCGCAATGGTGCCATGATGGCCTCATCAGACCGCTTCCATATTACGGTTCATGGCAAAAGCAGCCACGGCTCCGCGCCGGAGGACGGAATCGACGCCATCGTTATCGCAGCACAGGTTATCACCGCGTTGCAAACCATCGTATCCAGAAAGGTCAGCCCGCGCGATGCCGCTGTCGTATCCATCGGGACTATCCACGGCGGCGACCGTTACAACGTCATCGCAAACCAGGTCAAGCTGGAAGGCACCTGCCGCAATTTAAACCCCGAGGTCAGGAACAAAATGCCCGAGCGCATCGAGCAGATAGCCAAGGGCGTTGCGGAGTCGATGGGCGGTAGTTGCGACGTTGCCTATTTTAAGGGCTATTCCCCCACCGTCAACGCTCCTGAGATGTTTGCGTTGGTGCATGGCGTTATGAAAGAAGTTGTCGGCGACGGTGCTTATGTGCCCGAAATGTCGGCACTCGGCGGCGAGGACTTCTCGTTTTATTGCGAAAAGATTCCCTGCGCATTCTTCTGGCTGGGCGTCCAAACCCCCGGCAAGCCGTTTTACCCCATACATAACGGAGGCTTCTCTCCAGATGAAAATGCCATCCCTATCGGTATTGAGATTGCCGTCCGTTCGGCGCTGACCTTTTTGGCAAAATAACGAACCCGCTCTTAAAAAGAGGCAACTGTTTCAATCTACAACCTCATTTTTATTTTGCCATAAAACACCCGTTTTTATCATGCCTGACCGACTTTTGCTTTAAAAGAGCAGCCCGGACGTTCAATTGCCGCGCGCAAGGGCTGCGTTGCTGCGTAACATCCTCTATTTCGCCGATTATAATGTAAGTGACGCATCATGATATTGAGGATGATTTCATTGAATGAGAAAAAACTTGCCATTGTCTGGATCAGCGTTGATAAGCGCGCAGCAATTGATATGGCGCTTCTTTATGCACGAGACAGCCTGTTAAACGGCTGGTGGAAACATGTCGAGCTTATTTTATGGGGGCCCTCGGTTCAGGCTGCCGCCGAAAGCAAGGATGTGCAGGGCGAGCTTGAAATTCTGCAAAATCTTGGCGTGCCCATTCTCGTCTGCATGGCATGTGCGGTGCGCTATGGTGTCGCCCGGCAACTGACCGATTTAGGCTATGAGGTCAAGGGCATGGGTGAGCATCTCACCGAGCTATTGGCCGGAAATGATCCTGTTATGTTGATTTAACCGCTGCGCCCAATAGTCCCTTTTATATACACCCCAAGGGTACCAGTAAAAGCGCCGCCATACCCTCACCGGGGCATGGCGGCGCTTTTTAGGTTGCAATTTTTCAATGTGTGGCATAAAACGAACCCATCAAAAGCCAACCGCACTTATTAGGGGGACGTTTAGAATTCTACCACAACTATCAAAAAGAATCTTGCCTCATAATATCTGCGATGGTCACATGATCGGTTACGCTGCAAATCGCTTCATCCACGCGTCTCCAAAGCCAAAGCATGCTGCATTCGCCAGACATCTTACAGTTTTTTTCAGCCTGCTCAATACAATGGTGCGGCAAATAGGGTGTTTCCATCACCTTCAACACCTGTGAAACGGTCATGCTTTCCGCGGGCCGGGCCAGCACATAACCGCCCCTTATTCCTTTTACACTAATCAAAAAACCTTCGCGGGTCAGCTTGGCTGCTATGCGCTCCAGCATTTTTTCCGATATCCCTTCAGCCAGTGCCGCAGCCGATGTGGTGACTCGTTCCCCCTCTTTTTGTGCCACGCGCGCCAAAAGCCGGAGCGCATAGCGGCTGTTGGTTGATATTTTCATCAATACCCCCCCAAAATGATATGCTTTGATT
>DATMYZ010000439.1:0-6757 GCA_035560675.1 Clostridia bacterium | reverse complement strand
GTGTTTAATGTGGTGTGATATGAGATTAATGGACGGGAAGGAGCAAACGCTGATGACATGGCTGCGCAAGCTTAAGAAGCGTGGAATTGCGTCTATGTTCTTCAAGTTTCTCTTTTTTTCGACACTGATGTGGATGCTGGTTCTGATTGTGACGCTGACCATGACGCTCCGATTTTCGCTTACTTCATTACAGACAAAAATTGAAAACGGACTGGCTTCAACCGCTCGGTCACTGGCTGAAAGCCGCATGGTGCGTCAGTCGTTGCAGGATGGCACCTGCCCTTCAGAGCTGACCGCTTATTTGGACAACCTGATTGCCCAGACGCAGGATCTGGATATTATTACAATTGCTGATAACGCTTCCGTTCGCCTTTATCATGTCGTTCACAGCAGGATCGGGCAGCGGTTTGTAGGTGGAGACGAGACCCTCGCACTGGCCGGTGAATCTTATATTGTGGACGGCGTCGGCACACTGGGGCAGCAACGCCGCGCTTTTTGTCCCGTTTTGGACGACGACGGACATGCCATGGGTTTTGTCATGGCCAGTACAACCCTGTCGCGGATCAAGGAGCTGCGCAGTCATATCATCTCGACTTATGTGCGGTTGGCCTGGCTGGTGATGCTGGCATCGCTTCTGACGACGGGGCTGCAATCGTTGATTATTCGGCGTATGCTGTTGGGGCATGGCCCAGAGGAGTTGATTCACAGCTATCTGACCCAGAATGAGGTCATAAATAACCTTGACGAGGGCATTGTTTCGGTGAACGACCGGGGTATGATACAGCTGGTAAACCGCTCAGCCGTGCAGATGCTGGGGCTGCGGCCGGAGTTGCTGGAGGGCAAGCAGTTGGATTCACTGCTTCGGGATGAGACCGGTGAAAGCCTGATTTTGTCACGCAGAAAAAATGTGGCGACCTCTCGTCCAAATATTCTTTGTTGCAGCATTCCCTTGACTAAAGAGGAAAAAAACGTCGGAACCACGCTGATTCTGACCGATAAAACTGAAGCCATGCAGACGGCGGAACAATTGAATGGCACACGGCACATCGTTTCTGCACTGCGGGCCAATACGCATGAGTTTATGAATAAACTACAAGTAATATCCGGGCTGCTTCAGATGGGACGGCAGCGGGATGCACTGGCCTATATCAGCAATATTTCGGCTATTCACGCCGAATCAATGGGCCCGGTATTGCAATATATCAACAACCCCAACGTTGCTGCGCTGATATTGGGTAAGCTTAACAACATGCGTGAGCTCAACATCCGCCTGACGCTACTGGCGAACAGTCGACTTCCAGCGCACAGCGATTATCTTTCGACAAGTGATCTCGTTAGCATTATAGGCAACCTGCTTGAGAATGCCATTGAAGCGGTGAACGCCAGGCAGGAGGACGGCCCGCGCAGCATTGTTCTTCAGATAACCGAAGATGAAACTGGGCTGTTGATGTTGGTGTCGGATACCGGTACTGGCATTGCGCCAGAGAATCTGTCTCGCATCTATCAGATGGGATTCAGTACCAAGGCAAAAGAGGGCCGCGGTGTGGGGATGGGTCTGGTGCGGGAGATTATCAGCCGGGCAGGCGGCAGCATCGAGGTGGATTCTGACCCCAACGCGGGAACCTCGTTTACGATTATTTGCAGTGAAAAACGGCAAAGGAAGTGATCAGAATGCTTCATACTGTCATTGTAGAAGACGATCCTATGGTGGCGCAGATCAACCAGCAGTACCTTGAGCACTTTGGTGAATTTTCTGTCGATGGCGTCTTTTCTAACGGGCGAAGCGCCTGGGAGTATCTTTCGACCCATCAGGTCGATCTGGTTATTTTGGATGTTTATATGCCTATTGTCAGCGGCAATGAACTGCTTAGAATGCTAAGAGCCGAAAATATCAAAAGCGCGGTCATTATGGTGACGGCTGCCACCGAAATGAGCGTGGTTGACGAGGCGCTGCGGCTGGGCATTGTCGATTATCTCATCAAGCCGTTTTCGTTTCCTCGATTTCAGGAAGCGATTCAAAAATACTTAAGTAAAGCGAACCTGCTTAACAGCAATCAGCAGGTGAATCAGGCGGTGGTAGATCGTTTGCTCAATAACAAGGTGTCACTGGATATTGGACACGGTGAACTGCAAAAAGGTCTCAACCAGAAAACACTGAGCTACATTTATGACCATCTGAACGGGCGTGCCGGCGAAAAACATACTTGTGAGAGCATTTCGCTGGCTTCGGGCCTTTCGCGTGTGACCATTCGCCGGTACTTAAATTATTTGATAGAGGTTGGCGGTGTATTAAGCACCATCGATTATGAAACAGGCGGCCGCCCACGGGTGCTATACCGATTGAGATAGATTTGAAAAATTAGATTTTGTCAGGATCGCCGGGGGGCTTATTTGACGAACAAAAGCTGGTTGCAACCGGCTTTATAAGGTGGAATAGACACGCTCACAGCAGAAAGGGGATTGTTATGCAAATAAAAAGGGTAGCGGTTGCTGGCACGCTGGAATCCAGCGATATTATGGTGACCGTTTTGCCAAATGCTGCCGGAATCCATATTGAGCTGACCTCTTCGGTTGAAAAATATTACGGCGATTCAATACAGGAGACTATCAGGCAGGTTCTAAGTCAAATGGATGTGAAATCGGCCGGCGTAAATGCTGTTGACCACGGGGCGCTGGACTGCACCATTCGCGCCCGCGTGACGACGGCGGTGCGCCGAGCGGCGGCCGGAGAGGGGGCCGCAATATGAGGCGTACTCTGTTGTTTTTGCCAGGCAATAACCCTAATATGATTGGTAACGGCGGCTTGCTGGGTGCCGATAGCCTGATCTTTGATCTTGAGGACGCCGTTTCTCCCGATGAAAAGGACGCCGCCCGAGAGCTTTTAAAAAACGCACTGACATCGCTGAGTTTTGGAAAATGTGAACGTATTATCCGTATCAATGGACTGGATACGCCTTATTGGGAAGAGGATTTGAAGGCAATTCTTCCGCTGAAACCCGAAGCAATTCTGCCGCCCAAGGTGAGCGGAGCGGACGATATCCGCAAAATGGACGACAAGCTATCCGCGCTGGAACAGCTGTTTGGACTAACAAGCGGACAGACCAAAATTATTGCTCTGCTTGAAACGGCCATCGGCATTGAGAACGCCTATGAAATTGCGACCGCCAGCCCAAGAATGATTGCGCTATTTTTAGGCGCGGAAGATCTTTCGGCTGATCTTCGTTGTGCACGCACTGTGGAGGGCGAAGAAATTCGCTATGCCCGCGGACGGGTGGTCTGCGCCGCCAGAGCTGCCGGAATAGATGCGTATGACACGCCGTTCACCGACGTACAGGACTTGGAGGGGCTCAAAAAGGATGCAACCTTTGCAAAAGGGCTGGGCTTTACCGGCAAAGCATGTATCAGTCCTGCGCACGTTTCGACGGTGAACCGTATCTTTTCACCGAGCATCAAAGAAATTGATTATGCCCATGAGGTTTTTGACGCCATTGCTCAGGCCAAGCGACAGGGTAAGGGTGCTATTTCGCTGCACGGCAAAATGATTGATGCACCTATTGTGCAACGCGCCAGACTGGTACTTGAGGCAGCATCTGAAATTGAGGGGGTGGATTATCTTGGCTAAAGTGTGTAACGATTTGTGCCAGGCCATGCTGAACGCCGGGCTAAAGGACGGTATGACCGTTTCTTTTCATCATCACCTGCGAAATGGTGATTTTGTGGTGAATATGGTGCTGAAAGAGGCCGCCGATTTAGGAATAAAAGACCTGACGATAAACGCCAGCTCGCTCTTTGACTGCCATCTGCCACTGATTGATCATATTCGCAGCGGAGTTGTAACCGGAATCGAAACCGATTATATTTCTGCCGGGGTGGGAAAGGCAATTTCACAGGGAGTCCTTAAAAAACCGGTTATTTTCCGTTCGCATGGTACCCGTCCGGCCGATATTCTATCGGGGAAAAGCCATATTGATATTGCTTTTATCGCCGCGCCTACCTCGGATGCACAGGGCAACTGCTCGGGCAAATACGGTCCGTCGGCCTGCGGCTCTTTGGGATATGCATTTGCCGATGCCATGTGTGCGGACAGGGTCGTTATTGTCACCGACAATCTTGTGGATTCTCCATTGGTTGACGCTTCCATCACTGAGGATTATGTGGATTATGTCGTTAAGGTCGACGCTATCGGCGACCCTGCGGGGATCGTTTCTGGAACGACACGGATGCCCAAGGACCCGATTGCGCTGATCATCGCAGACTATGCCGCGCAGGCGATAGAAGCCTCCGGGTTGCTAAAAAACGGAATTTCCTTCCAAACAGGCGCAGGTGGCGCTTCGCTGGCGGTGGCCGATTATCTCAAGCGCATTATGTTGGCTAAAAACATCCAAGGTAGCTATGCACTGGGCGGCATCACCGGCTATATGGTGGATATGCTTGAAAGTGGCTGTTTTCAGGCCATTCAGGATGTGCAGTGCTTTGACCTGCGGGCGGTGGCGTCGCTCCGCGATAATCCTAAGCATTTTGAAATTACAGCGGCCCGATATGCTAGCCCGACCGCAAAGAGCACAGCGGCCTCATCACTGGATGTGGTGGTACTGGGTGCAACGCAGATCGACACAGGCTTTAACGTCAATGTGCACACGGATTCCAATGGCTATATCATCGGCGGCTCCGGAGGGCACACCGACGTGGCAGCGGGCGCAAAGCTGACAATTATTGTGGCACCGTTGAGTCGGGCGAGAATGGCCATTGTGGTAGATAAAGTGATCACCATTTCAACTCCCGGCCGTTTTGTGGATTTGCTGGTCACGCAGTACGGCATTGCGGTTAACCCCGCGCGACCTGAACTCAGGATGCAGCTGGAAGAGGCGCATCTGCCAGTTGTTGATATTGACGCGCTTCGTCGCACTGCGATTGAAATAAACGGCGTGGCAGCATCATTCCATCCCCCAAAAGTACGAGTTGTAGGTCACATTTTGGGACTGGACAGCCAGATTGCCGACCTGATTTACGAGGTGTGAAGGTCTCAAAGACCTCAGATTTTAAATAAAGCTAGCATGAAATTGTAAAAGACGCCCCGAAACTTTCCGGAGCGTCTTTTACAACTTGCTTATAGAGCCGTATCAATCATCAAGCGCTAGTTCGGCCGCACTCTTGGCGTGGATTAGTGTTGTGTCAAACAGTGCAATAGGGGTGTCGGACTGAGAAATCAGCAGGCCGATTTCGGTGCAGCCGAGAATGATACCCTCAGCCCCTTGTTGAGACAGCGCCTGTATAATGCGCAGATAGTCCGCCCTAGATTGTTCGGAAGTTATGCCTACGCAAAGCTCTTCAAATATTACCCGGTTTATCAATTCGACGTCCTCTGCGGGCGGAATGACCACCTC
Organism: Clostridia bacterium; assembly: GCA_035560675.1. GTDB lineage: Bacteria > Bacillota > Clostridia > Oscillospirales > Ruminococcaceae > Yanshouia. The sequence goes on along the minus strand of DATMYZ010000439.1, from coordinate 1,373 downwards.
TAGTCCCTGCGCGGTCAGCCGATCTTTGTAAAAGGCTTGTGTCATGGTAAATTTAGTGCCCAACAAACCTGCTTTTTTTATGCCACTTTGCAGCAACGCTTGGGCGGTTACGTCGGCGATATGAATAATGGGACTATGAATGTGCTGCTGGATCTCGGGGGCAACTTTGTGCATGGTATTTGTGCAGATGACAATTAAATCTGCGCCCGCCTTTTCAAGCGTCTGTGCCGCTTGCCCTAAAATTCGGGTAATTTTATCCCACTGCTCTGTGGCCAGGCACGCCTCAAGTTCAAAAAAATCCACACTGTATAAAAGACATTTCGCCGAGTGCAGACCGCCCAGTGTTTCCTTTACAGTTTCGTTGATGATTCGATAATAGGGTACGGTGCTTTCCCAGCTCATTCCGCCTATTAATCCGATTGTTTTCATAGCGGCACCTATTTTGCTTTAGATCTTATTGCCATTATAGCAGTGGATCCGCTTAAGCACAATGTTCTTGTCAAGGTTGTGGAAAATATATCTAGCAAATACGATTGCGGCTTATTCAATCAAAAGCCCTATGACTCGGTGATAGGAGCCATAGGGCCGGGTATTATGAAGTTTTACAGTTTTTGCTTATTTTGCGGGTTCAATCAGCAGCCGAATGTTTTCGTCCAGCTTTTCGCGCGTCACTTCACCGAGACTTTTCTCGACGATATTCCCATCTTTATCAATGAAGATCGTGGCGGGAAAGCCGCGAATGGCATATGCTGTCGTCGCTTTACCGTCCGTATCGTAGAAAACAGGGAAGGTATATGCAGAGTTTTTGATAAAATCTCTTCCGTCCTCACTGCTCTTCTCTGACTTGACGGCGTTTAACATAATAAATTGCACCTGATTACCGTATTGCTTATAGGCATTTTCAAAATTAGGCATTTCAGTTTTGCAGTGACTACACCAGGAGGTCCAGAAATTTAAGACCACGGGTTTGCCAATAAAGCTTGAGAGCAGTACAGTGTTTCCGTTGGCGTCCTGCATCGTAAAGTCAGTTGCTTTGGTGGCCGCTGCGTCCAGCGCTTCCGGATCGGTTGAACTTACCGGCACCTGATTATTCAGCTGCGCCGTATTGGTCAGCTTGCCAGTGGACGGATCAACGCGCTCTTTATAGGTGTTATAAATCGCGGCAGAAATAATCATAGTCAGAAGAAGCACGGTTATGGTCACTGCCAGCTTGCTTTTGTCAGTCATGTGTAATCATCCTTTCTTAACTGTTAAATATAGTCAGAAATCTGCCGAGCTGCCCGGTCATCATTAAAATGCCAATGAGGACCAGAAAAAGACCGCATACAAAATTGATTGTTTTGTAGTTTCTTTTAATAAAATCAAAAGCAGCT
>DATMYZ010000438.1:0-10367 GCA_035560675.1 Clostridia bacterium | reverse complement strand
ATTCAAAGCCGTCTGGCCCGCCCACGGTTCCGTCGGCATGAAGGGCAAAGGAGGCATTAAACATATCGGCCGAACTTTTTTCTGCGGCCTTTAACCAGCTTTCTTTCAACGCCCATAACCGGATAACATCGCGATGATAATTGAGACTGCCGTCTAAATACGCCAGTTCCGACGTTGTACAAAAGCGCGAAACCGCTCGCTGAGAAACCGATACGATTTTTTGTATGTCCACACCCACAACCTTTTTATCTATAGCGCAGGCTGCATATTCTCCGCTGTGAGACAAGCTGAAACAAAGACTGCCGTCATCCAAATATGGTTTCCCCTTTTCGGTATATAAAATATGAGCCTCAGGAATGCCGCATTGATGTAGCCCATGTTTAAGCAGCAGGCCTGCTGCCAGCGAAGCCGCCCTAACGCTTTCATTGTGGATGCTAAGCGCCTTTTTTCGCCGCTCGGGCAGACTCAGGGCCATAGCGCGCATCAGCAGACCGGGGTCATATTCAATATGGCAGCACAATAGCATAGTCTTTATTTCCTTTTTATCCTTAATTGGCGGCGCGCATACAATGATATAGTAATAATAATCGAATCGCGCGTGTGGAGGTGATCGGATGACCCAGGAACAGAATTGCTGCTCTGGTAACTGTGCCACAAACATGACCATGGCCGCCATCATTATCGGTCTCTCCATCACCGAAAGCATGTCCGCCAACGATCAAAACATTGTGGCTAACCTGCTGTTTGCCGCCGCACAGGCCATTTCGACCCGCGCTTCTATGATTACTTGCTCCGATACGTCCGCTTCTTCTTCTCCGCAACTGGACCTTTAGCAAAATGATAATTATCCGACGCGGCATGGTTGACACACCAGTCAATATATGGTAGAATAATCGTATCAGAAGCAATACGCTTCGGGCCATTTTTGGCAGCGTGTGTTATCGCGGGACAGTAACCTTACATATACTAAGGTTGCTGTCTTTTTTATACACATCCGTATCAGAGCTGTGAGGTATTTTTATGATGGATGATCTGCAAAAGCAAAAACTGTGCCTGCATGTCTCGGTGGTAACTATCATCGGTAATGTGGTACTAACAGCTGCCAAGCTGGCGGCCGGTATTGTCGCACATTCCTCGGCGATGATATCAGATGCGGTTCATTCCGCATCTGACATTGTCAGCACGGTTGTGGTCATATGGGGCGTGCGCCTCTCGACGCAGCGAGAGGATGCCGAGCATCCCTACGGGCACGAGCGCATGGAATCTGCGGCCGCAGTGGCACTGGCCGGACTGCTGATGGCCACAGGCATCTATATCGGCTTTAGCGGCGTTAAAACCATCTTTAACGGACTATCCGGCAGCTTTATCGTGCCAGGCTATCTGGCACTGGTAGCGGCGGTTGTGTCGATAGTTGTAAAGGAGCTGATGTATCACTACACCCGCATCGCAGCCAAAAAGGCCGATTCGGCCTCGCTTATGGCAGATGCATGGCATCACCGCTCTGACGCGCTCTCTTCGGTGGGCTCGTTAATCGGCATCGGCGGAGCGCTGTTGGGCTTTCCGATCATGGACCCCATCGCCAGCGTCGTCATATCGCTGGTCATCGTCAAGGTCGCCTTCGACATTGCCAAGCAAGCGTTTGACCAGTTGCTTGATCGTGCCTGCGAACCGGCACTGCAAGCCCAGATGTTCAGTGTTGTGCTGGATCAGCAGGGTGTCCTTCGTTTAGACAGTCTGACTACCCGAAAATTCGGCTCTAAAATTTATGTGGACGTCTGCATTGCAGTGGACGGTGCTCTGAGCGTCAAAGAGGGGCATAATATTGCACAATCGGTACACGAGCAGATTGAGCATAATTTCCCGTCGGTAAAGCACTGCATGGTACATGTCAACCCCTACTCGCCAAACAGCTCAGAACCATAACGGTGTCAACTTATACCGCATTTGAACCGCTACTGTGTATATTCTGTTGCCCTGCTAATGGGTAACCGCTGATATCTCAGGGTATAATGGCCGCTTTGCAGCTATTATACCCTCTTTTTAATATCCTGACCAGTGTCATTAAATTTAAAGTGCCCTTTTTTCAAATTGGCATTTTACAATTTTTTGCGACCACATTGGCATTATTCTTTTTTTTTGATGTGGTGTGTGCTAAAATGGAGTGTATAATTGGTGAAATTTTTGGCGGATGAGGGCAACAATATGTCCTGAATTATACACTAATTGACCGGATACATTTTGTAAATGAAAGGAGATGGGCAACGATTGGATAACATCATTACCATAAAGGGCCTCTCCAAAATATATCGCGTCGGGGCTGAAAAGGTCAAGGCGCTCAGCAATATTAATCTTGCCATCGGCAAGGGGGAAATCTGCTGCATTCTCGGCACCTCCGGCTCGGGAAAGTCTACCCTGTTAAACCAACTGGCAGGGCTTGAAAAGCCCACCGCCGGCAGTGTGTTTATTGGCAAAACCAATATCTCGCGCCTGACCGAGGATCAGCTTGCAGGTTTTCGGCAAAAGTATGTCGGCTTTGTATTTCAGTCGTATAACCTGATACCCTCGATGACCGCTACTGAAAATGTGGCCATGCCGCTGTTGTTCCGCGGAGTGCCACGCGAGGTGCGCGACCGCGAATCGCTGCAAATGTTAAAACAAGTGGGTTTAGGTAATCGGGCGCGCCACAAGCCCTCTGAGATGTCGGGCGGACAGCAGCAGCGTGTGGGTATTGCGCGCGCGTTTGTTGCAAAGCCAAAGATTGTCTTCGCGGACGAGCCGACCGGCAACCTTGATAGCCGTACCACGCTAGAGGTCATGCGCCTACTTATAGAAATGGCGCACGACAACGGCATCACCTTTGTGCTGGTCACGCATGATAATGAGCTGGCACGCTACGCAGACCGCATCATAACCATCCGTGACGGCCTTGTCATCAGTGACGAGATCAATCCGCACCCGGCCTATCTCGATCCAATGCCGGACGGCGAAGGGGCAACAAAGACGCTGCCCGACTCTTGCACGCCGCAGGTGGCAGCCCTGCCCCCGTCCACAGAAAGCGCTGAGGCCGACAAACAGTCCGCCACGGCACCCGCGCCGGATATCACAGAGCAGCCGACGAATGACGCGCAGGCCGATGCTACGGAACAGACTGATGAAATTCTCACACCTGACAGTGACGCACCCCTGCCAAACGACGTGCAAACCGATGCCGCAGCGCCAATACCTCCAACGGAAAACTCAACCGTGGCCGTCGCACAGCCACCCAGCGGGCGGCGCAAAAAATGGGGACGTCAAAAACCGAGTACGTCGGTGGCCAACAACCCAATGGAGGGCAAAACTCATGATTAACAGCAAGGAGAGAACCCACTTGAATATGATAAAGAGACTGTTTTGCTTACTAATTGTAGCGATGATGGTGGCGACCATGCTGCCTGCAACGGTGTATGCCACGAACAAAGAAGTCGTAAGTGTTATAGGTGATTTAGAGGTCTACGGAAATCCAAATTCTCAATATCCTATAGGCAGCGGATATCGTGTAGAGGTAGTACAAAATCCAAATGGTCTCACAGGGTTATACTTACAGTTGTCTTATCCTGGTACCTCTAACAGAGATCCGGAAATCATTTCACGTTCTCTTTTTGACAGCCAAGACTATGTAATCTATAACGGTATCACATTTCAGCGGGATTCTGATAAAGGAAACAAGTGGCAAACGGGATGGTATTCCACCTTCGGAGTGGCGGACGATGATAGCGATACCACCGTCAGTTCAAACAATATAACACTTTTAAATATAACAAAAAACAAAATTAAAGAAAGTACGGAATTTAAAGTGACTTTGCAAATCATTGACTACAATGTTGATGACGGCAATGTTGATGACGGTGTTGTCCCATATCTTACCGGATATAACTCAAGTGGATCTTTTATACTTTTGGACAGTGCTCTAACTTTTGAAAGAATGACGCACGACACCGGCAAATATGCATTTAAAGTAACGCTGCCTTTAAAATACACGGGCACCGGCAATTCTCTTTCCTTTACCTTGGCATATAAGAATTCTCAGGGCACCTTGAGAACCATCGACTGCACCACCACTATACCCCGCACTGTCGCTACTACAGAGGATGATGATGACGACGATGACGACACCGAATCTGACAACCCCGTCCCCTACATCATTGTGGACAGCTACTCCTACGGCGGCAGCAGCGTGACGGCGGGCGATCAATTCACCTTAAAGGTAAAGTTGCGCAACACCAGTAGCACCAACTCCCTCGTTAACATTGTCATGAACGTGTCGCCAATGGGTGTTTTCTCAATGGCCAGCTCATCGAACACCTCTTACATAACCCAACTTCAACCCGGCAGCATCATCGAGCGTGAAATCATTTTAAACGCCGGACTCACAAAGGTCACTGACGATAAAGATGCCAATTCTATTGATATTAAGTTTACTTACCAGTACACTGGAACCGACGTCAAAAAGCTGCTATCCGGCAGTTCAAGCGAGAGCATCACCCTGCCAGTTGATTTTCCAGACCGTTTTGAGTTGAGTGCCCCCGAATCGGATGATACCGCCTATATCGGCGAGGATTATTATGTCTCGGTGCCGATGGTCAACAAGGGCCGCAGCGTGGTTTATAATCTCACAGCTTTTGTACGCGGCGACGGCATTAAAAATCCGGGACAGACCCAGTATATCGGCAATCTGGCCGCCGGAACTGAGTCAAGCGCCGATTTTTCGTTGCAATATCTGGAACCCGGCGTCTACAGCGGCGAAATTGTCGTCACCTATGAGGACGCCAATATGAATCCCAAGGAAACAATTTCGGTCTTTAACGTCACTGTTGAAGATATGGGGTTCGGCGAGTCTGAGCCGGAGTTTCCCGGCGGTGTAGACCCCAACGAGCCTACCGAACCGGCAAACGCCGAGCCGAAAACCGACCCCGTCATGCCAGTTAAAATTGTCGTAGGCCTTATCGTCGGCGTCATGAGTGCCTATGTGACCATCCAGAAGGCCAAGGCAAAAAGGAGTATCTATTTAGATGAAGACCTTTGATATCATCCAGATGTGCCTGCGCAACCTGATCAGACGCAAATACCGCACGCTGCTGACGCTTGTCGGTGTAGTCGCTGGCACCTGTGCCGTTGTGTTGATGATTGCGGTGGGCCTTGGTATGAAAGCCAGTCAAGAAGAGCAACTGGCGCAAATGGGCGATTTGACCATTATCGAGGTTTACAGCTACGGACAGACCAATAAATCGGGGCAAAAGATTATCATGGACGATGCCATGATTGAAAAAATAAGGGCAATGCCTGGGGTTCTGACAGCAACGCCGCTTTACCGACCACAAAATCTGAATGCGCAGCTCTTTGCCGGCAAAAACGAGCGATATATGACCTATTTTTATAACGTTATCGGTGTATATCCTGACGCGCTGCCTCTCTTGGGCTATGAACTGGCCGAGGGCAGCTGGGAGGATGCTTTTGCAACACCATATTCCATTGTCATAGGGCAATATGCTGCTTACAACTTGCAGGATACCCGTAAAACGCATGGCAATAACCGAGTGGATCCCTACCCCGACCGCAATGGCAACATTGCCGAACCGTTTGTCAATTTGCTGGAAAGCAAGCTGCTCATCCGCCTGCAACTAGAAAAGGAAGGCGCAAAAAAAATTGAGTACAAGCCCAAAGTCACTGCCGTAATGAAAGAGGATTGGCAGCGCGGCTATGAAACCTCCCGCGGCATGTTTATGTCCATTGCCGACCTAAAAAAAATGGAGGCCGACTACATGAAGGCCAATAACATCAAGGTTGATAAGAATAACAACAATGGATATGAAGAAACCAAGATAAAGGTTACCGACATTAATTATGTTGATGCTGTGCAGACCGCCATCGACGACATGGGCTTCGACACATGGTCGATGGAAAGTATTCGAAAGCCAATGGTCGAGCAGACCAAAAAGATTCAAATTTTTCTCGGTATGATCGCCGGTGTATCGCTGTTTGTTGCCTCTTTGGGCATCATCAACACTATGCTGATGAGCGTATATGAGCGCACCCGTGAAATCGGCGTCATGAAGGTTGTTGGCTGCCACGTTCGGGATATCCGTACCCTGTTCCTCATGGAGGCCGGTTGCATCGGTTTACTGGGCGGTATCGTCGGCATCATCTTAAGTGCCACCATCGCTTATCTAATCAATTACATGGGCTTTAACATCAGCTTTGGCTCAGACATTTTTGGCGGTGGCAGTGAAACTGCCCAAATGTTTATTATAACACCATGGCTCGTTGCTCTTGCGCTACTGTTTTCAACCTTTATCGGTATTCTCTCGGGCTATTACCCAGCTAACCGCGCCGTTAAAATATCGGCACTGACCGCAATCAAGCAAGACTGAGTCCGTTTGATGTTGGCTCGCATGCGCCTCATGGCACTTAATCTAAATGCTAAAAACCCTTGCCGCGGACATCCGCAGCAAGGGTTTTGTTATCGCATTATTTACAGCCCAACCGCCTAAACGTTTATCAGCTGGCTGTTGACACCGCCAGATTGCGTATTTCGACATGCTGATCCCAATCCCATAGGCTTTGGTATCGGACTGAAGCATGCAACGCTTTATCGGCCGCTTCACTGAATTCGCCGTAATTAGGGGCGCTGATCTGTGCGCCCAGACTCTTAACATGGTCAAAACCCTTTTGCTCCTGCTGCAAAATCAGCTCATCGTTAGTCGCAATCGCATAGGCGACCGCCTCGGTAAGTACCGCTTGATCAAAGGCACTCAACGACTCCTTTGCAGTCTGTGACAGCACCAGCCAGTTTATCCGTGCGCGATGAAAACTTTTGCAGATCGAAAACTCGGCATTTTCTTTCGGGGCGCTCAGTTGATCCAACGCCAGCGTATCGCATTCTACAACTGCATTGTCGCGGTTGCGTCCAAAATTTAGCACCAGATATTCATTGCTGCGCTCCTTGACTATGGCACCGAACGTCTTGAGCACATCAGCCAGTATCGGATCTTCCAAAATGTTGACCGTGCTGTCCTGAAACTGGTCGACCGTGTCAAAAACCTTTTCACGCGATGATACAATCACGCTGTTGCCGTCGTAGAAGGCACCTATCGGCATCGCGCTCATCAGACTAAGGTTTGTTTCTCGTATAATATCATAAAAGCTCTTTGAATTAAGCGTCAGCGTCAAATGCTTATAATCGTAAAAATAAAACGGCGAAGTATAAGAATTAAAATTGCCGTTGGCGCGTGCAAGTTCCGAAGTCGGGCCAAAAATCAGTTCACAGCCATTGTCGAGAGCGTCAAGCAAATCATCGCTATCCACTACCTTGATAATCAGCTGACCATTAGAAATCTGACGCACCTTCTGAGCGAAACAATCGACACCAGCTTGTCCTTGAGAAGAAATATCCGTCTTTACCGCAAGGGTCAACGTACGGGTCTCTCCTCGAATTTCGGCGTTCTCTACCCTGCCGCACCCGCAAAACAGGCCCAGCAGCAACACCACGCTCAGAAAAGCCAACCGCTCTTTCATGATTTCTCCTGTTGCTGCCCGACTGCCGACTGTGCCTGCTGCTGATCTGCCACTTGTTGTGGGTCTATCGTCTGACCCACATCCTCCGAAACAGCGTCCGGTTCAGGTGGAATATAGATGCGATTTGGCAAAGAGGCAAGCTCCTGAATTCTAACAGCGGTATGCGCCGCGGCAATGTTGTTTATGAACAGCAGTTCGTTGATATTAAACTCATTAAGCACGTCGTAAAAGCTCTTTTCGAGATAACGTTGGTCTATCACCACAACTGTTTCGTAATGGTTGACTAAAAATGGAACAAATGCGTTGCCAAACGATTCTTTAACCACGGCAATGCGCCTGCCGTTTTTAACCTCAGTGTCAATGACCGTCACCGGAAAATCACCATGCATAAATACCGAATAGGAATTATAGCTCTTGGCATATTCGCCATAGAGCGGAATTCTGATAGCGATGTCTGGCGAGCCCTTTCGGTACTGAAAGCATTTATAAGCAGTCGGCATGATATAATAATCCACAAAGTCGGGCTTGCTGGCCATTATGGAATTTTGCGTCTGGGCATATAGCGTTCCCAAAAAATTATCCAGCGTTCTCTTTTCCATTTTTTCAAGTGGAACTGGTTCAAAACCAGCTGCCTTAGAAAACTCTACATAGGCATAGTATGCACCCAAAGTGCTCCAATGATGATCGGTTCGGTAATATAAATAGTCCTTCTTGTGTTGGGCGAGCGTATCATATACATTCACCCAAGTGATGGCCGGGTCGAGCGATGCCGCAATATTTTCTAGCTTAGGCTTCTGCGGCGTCGTAACGCTTCGGTACCGCGCGGGCAAATTGAATTCAATTGAAGACGGCACCACGATATTATAGAGCTTGATATGGTCGCCCAGTACGCTTTGATAGGCGTTGAGCACCTGTGCATACCACTGTCCCATCTGGTTGCTGCCACCAAAAATGGTGTAGCCGCTCTCCTTATACATGAAAATGGCGCCCATCCGAACACCCTCTTCAACCGAGTTCACTGGGCCAACCTCGTCAACCGATAAAGACAGTGGCAGGCCAGCATCGGCAGCCATAGAAACAGCAGACGATGCACTCTCAACACGTTCAGGTGCAGAGGTCTCTTGGGTTTTCTCGCTTTGTGCGCGTTCCGGCAGATAACCAGCTGCTGGCAATGCTGCCGGAGCCGTCGAATTATCCGGGAGCAAGGGCAGATTGGAATCTATCTTCGACTCGCGCTCCAACGCGTCATAAAGCCAAACGTTGCTAAAACGAAAGCCCCTTTGCTCACGGATGCTGCCAGCCAACTTTACAAGTTCCTCTCGCCCGGGAAAGGTATCCGCAAAATACGCTGAAAGCTGTTTGGTGTATTGACCGTGCATTAAAGAAGAAGCCGAAAACACAGGCCACGGTGCCAAGTCTCGCTTTTCTATTTCAGACATAGTGGGACGGTTGCCGTATAGCACAGAAATCAACCCCATTGCCGAAAGTAAGCCGCTGACAAGCAGCACGTTGACTGCCGCCGATATCGGGAACCTTCGTTTTTCATTCTTCTTTTCCATCAAACGATACTCCTACGCGCGCAAATTAGAATCGGAAATACATAAAAGGGTTATAACTCTGCCCTACAAGCAACGCCGTACCCGTTATCAGCAAAACAATATTGAATACAGGACGCACCCAGCCCAACTGACACTGCTGCATTTTGGGAACGCGCTCCCAAATGCACTCAAGCAAAACGGTCACAGGCAGGCTGAACAGCACGGAAAGGCAGAACCATATTCCGTTGCTGGTAATATCAAGCCAAACCGACAGATCATATAGCGGCGAACCGTTTAAGCCAATCATTTTCCCCATGTATAAAAATGCATCCGGCAAGCTGACATAATTAAAAAGAACCCAGCCAAACAACATTAGAACAACAAAATAAAGATGCGAGATAAAACGCGGCAGGCGCTCTAAAAGCTTAAGCAAGAACAGGCGCTCCAAAAAGATCAGCACGCCATAATAAACGCCCCACAGCACAAAATTCCACGACGCACCATGCCACAGGCCAGTGGCGAACCAGGTGATCATTAGATTAAATGCCATATGTCTGCGGTTGCCGCCGAGCGGTATGTAGAGGTAATCTCTGAAGAATCGCCCCAGAGATACATGCCATCTGCGCCAGAACTCAGTAGCTGAGCGAGATATGTAGGGGTAACGAAAATTCTCAGGATGATGAAAACCAAACATGTGCCCCAAGCCAATCGCCATATCCGAATAGCCCGAAAAATCATAATAAATCTGCAATGCATAAAGCACGATGCCAAACCATGCCCCCAGTACGGAAAGCGAGGCAATGTTCCCCTCAAGGTAAGGGATAGCCAGCTTACCTGCTGTGTTGGCCACCAGCGTTTTCTTGGTCAGGCCGATTAAAAAGCGATTGATGCCAATAGAAAATTCCTCCCAGCTTTTGCTGCGCTCTCCAATGCGTTCGCTGATCTCGTAATAACGGACAATCGGTCCCGCCACCAACTGATGATAAAGCGAAACAAAAAGCATAAACTTACCAAAATTGTGCTGAGGCTCCGCGTCACCGCGATAAACGTCTATTGTATAAGAAATAGTCTGAAAGGTATAAAAAGAAATGCCGATCGGCAGTGCAAATGATGGCGGATTAAACGCAGTGCCGAACAGGTTGTTCACCGTCACCACAATTAGTCCGCTGTATTTAAAGCTGGCCAAAAGTGTTAGGTTGATAATCAGCGACGAAACCACCGCCAGCTTGGCACCAATCTTTTGGCGTTGCTGCTCAATAATCAGCCCGTGAATGTAAT
>DATMYZ010000437.1:0-10282 GCA_035560675.1 Clostridia bacterium | reverse complement strand
CCCGCCATTTATGACAATGGCGGGCGCTGAGTCATATAAGCGGTCAAAAACTGTAAATCGTATTATTGCAAGTCACTGGCACGGACGGCGACAGGGTTGTGGATAAAGTGATCAACCGAATAGGCGAACAACACCTGATCATAATCATCAATTTCTACAGTTGACAGTATGTCATCCGGGCAGTTCTGCAGATCAATCATGGTAATATTGCCGTAATGAACCACGAGAAACGGCAGGTAAGATAACGCCGTTTCATCCGCGAAGATCAGCAGTGATTCCTCAAAGGGTGACACGACCGAGATATCCATCCGCTGCCCAAAACCGCCCAACAGCACCAACTTCGGCTGCCCCAGCTGGGCCAAGTGGGTGGGAAACAGCGTGTAATAGTTCTTTTTTTCACCGTTATTGGTCAGCGACAGCTGGTATTGTCGCGAATAACGCGAAAATCGATAGAGCGTCAGCAGGTCTGGTTGTGTGCCCTTGTAACTTGAGCGCTGATAAAGCGTCCCATAATAATCATCGGCGAGCTGTTCGACCTCAAACTGGTCGAGCGCGCGTGCCGTATAACCCATGCGTGGAGCCAGTGCCGTGTAAACGTAATAGCCGCCCAGCCCAGTGAGGTTGGACTCTGTTCTAAAGTAAGTGTATTGCTCTTTGGCGGCAAACAGCTTGCCGTAAGCATCCGCGGTGCCGGCTTTTCCTGAAAGTCGGGCGTAACAGCTGGCGATGAGCGCCTTTTGGTTATACAGCTCGACGCGAGTAGGAATTTCCTGCTGTTTGATGGCGTAAGCTGTTGGAATCAGTGAAAAAGTTGCGGGGATATTGTGTTGCGTCAAAAAGCTTTCAATGCCGGCTAGATTCTGTTCCAGAATAACAGGATCTTCCGGTGCGATATTTTCAAGCAAATAGTTTTTGGTAATGAAAATGCCATCCTGTTCTTTGGCGCCGCCGGCCAAAAGCATGGCTGGCGCAAGCTGTGACAGGCGGTCAAAGTCTTTTAGCTGCAGCTTGACAGCGTGGTCAGCCCAACTGCCGACCTCCCGCACAGAAGATGGCAGGTAGCCCTGACTGACTGCTTTGACTGCGGTTAACGCACCCGCTACCAGAATTAACCCAACCATCAGGCCGGAAAAAAGTCGTTTTATCAACACAGGCTCACCTCACATTCCAAAGCAGAAAGGATGTGGCAACCACCAGCAGTGCCAGATGCGCCAGCGAAGAGCCGACCCACCAGAGCCGCGGAAACTGTTGTTCAGTCGCGCGGCCCAGCATATCAAAAATGTTTGAGCACGCCAGAACACCTACGACAATTAGCACAAAGTTCGAAGAAAATAGATAAATAGCGGCGTCATTGATAAGCGGTGTGCCGCTTAGTCCCAGCATGGCGGCAATCATGGTAAAACGGTTGCTCAGCCCGGTAGGCAACATCAGCACATAAGAGGGCAGCGTTGTAACAAAAGTCACCAGGCGTGCGGCGAATCCCAGCGGAGCGGGAATGTACCGCAGCAACAGCCAGTCGAGCAGCACCAGACCAGCGAGGTAGCCGCCCCATAGCAGAAAGCCGCCCGAGGGCGAAAGCCACAGCCCTAAAAGCAGCGGCATAAAAAACGACATTAAATACGTACCCGCATTGTTGGCGCTGCGGTCGCTGCCGGGAAAAACCAGCCGAAAAACGGTATCCTCCAGCGGCATGTTCAGCCTGTAGACATATTCGCGGATGCTGCGCGCCTGAAACGGATAATAAAGCGTACGGGGTAGCTTGAGCGAAAAGACGTAACCAATGCCTCTAGCAATGTCGCCGAAGGCAGACAGTGAAAAATAAAGACCCAGTGCACTGCAAAGCGCACATAGCCAGCTAAGCGCCATTGAAAACCGCTCTGGCGGCAGGCGAGATATAGTTTTCAATAGCGCATAAAACTGCTCAGATAGTATGACCTGCTTAGCCACGCCGGTAATCAGTAGCATGATGCCCTTGGCGATGCGCGACAGCGACGGCGCAGGCGTACCAATCTGCTCGATTAAGCCCTGTGTGGTACCGACCGGCCCGTAAAAGAAACGTGCGAAAAACAGCGTGCTTCCGGCCGCTTGAACAGGGGAAGTAAACCTGGCGGTGCCCCTGTATTGCATCACCAGCAGCTCTGTCAGCGAAAGCGAAATGACCATAATGCCCACCGGAACAGCGGTCTGCTGTAATAGGGGCATTAAAATACCGAAAACCAGCATCGTCAGAAAGTTTTTTATGACACAAAGTCGAAAAAGCAGCAGGTCTTTCTGGCTTTCTGGCGAACTGCGGCTCATGTGCGCCAGCAAAAGGCTGTCTGGTACGACGGTGAGCAGCAGCCAGACCCTATCCGACTGAATCAAGTAATAAAAGCACACGGAAATACCCAGTAAAGTCGCGGGCTTATATTTGTTGGGAACGCAATAATAAACCGCTGCCGACATCGGCAGCAGCAAGAACAAAAAGCCAAGATCAATAAACTGCATGGCGTTCCCTCCTGTGGGTGCTTATTGCGGTGGGGATTGCGGCAGTGCGGCCGCCAGCGCAAAAAATTCCTCGCGGGTAAGCAAGGTATTAAGCATCGTGAGCATGGCGGAATTTGACAGCCGCTCAGGCAGGTGTAACTGCCTGAGCAACGCCCGGCGACGTGCGGCACTTTCGGGCTTGCCGGTCAGATAAGCGTCAAACAGATCAGCAGCGGTGAGATTGCTTTTTTGCACCACCGCCTCGCAGCCGATGCCCGCCCGTTCAAATGCTGCGCGTAGTGTTTCGGTATCCATGCCCTCAACGCCGAGCAGCCCTTCGGCCGAAGGGGCTTGCTTGCGGCGCTCAACACCTCTGACGCCTGGGATGTAAACTTGTGTCAGTTTTGCCTTGGGACCCAGCGCGTTTTTTAAAAAGTTGCGGATATGAAAGCCCGCCTGATCAGAATCGGTGAGCAAAATAAGTCCCGTGGTGCAGGCGATGTGCCGCAAAGAATCAAGCAAAGCCTTGTCCTTGAAAATGCGAAAGCCGCCTGTTTCGAGGATAACGCCATCGATGAGGGACGAAAGGCGTATGCGGTCATACCGCCCTTCGACAATAATGGGCTGACGCACCTTAATTAGCATGCTACCCCACCCTTTTGCAGCGCGCGCATGGCGCGGATAATGGCGGTTTCAAGCACGATACGCTCGTCGGCGTTGCTGCTTTTAAGTGTGGCGTCGGCTTCGCACAGCAGTTCGCACACCGAATAAATGGCTGTGGCGTTAAGTCTTGCACAGTCGCGGTAGGCGTTCTGGGCGCGCCATGCAAAGCGGTAAGAAAAATCGGCGGTCAGGTCTGAGGCGGTGCGTCCCCCTGAGCGGGCTGCGCAGGCGCGGGCAAGATCGCAAAAAGCGCCGCTTAAGGTTGCCAAAATCATGATGACCGGCTGACGCAGCCGCATCAGTGAATCTACCTGGGCGAGCACCGCCTGCAAATCGCCCCGTAGCATGAGTCGTGCAAGCGCAAACGGATCGGCAGAAAGCGCTCCCGTACAGACGCGACGTATCATGCCGCTGTCAATTTCGGCTTTTGTTTCTGCTGAAAAGGCACAGAGCTTGTCACATTCGTTAGAAAGGGTGCCCATGTCGTCGCCGCAGTGCGCCAGCAGAAAGCTCGCCGCCTCGTTGGATAAGGTTTTACTATGGCTTTTGCAGCGGGCGATAACAAAGCGCCGCAGGTCCGCTTCTCCGCGGCGGTCAAGCCGGGCGGCCAACCCTGACTTTTCAGCGGCGGCCAGCAGCTTTTTGGCGCACTTACCTTTTTTCTCATCAAAGCTTTCGGGCACTGCCGTTATGATCAGCACGGTACCCTCGGGAATATCCCCCAAAAAAGCACAAAGCGATTTGCAATCGGCATCTATGAGCTGTTCGACCTCAAAGTTATCAACAATGATGACCCGTCGCCCGCCAAACATTGAAAGCAGCTCGGCTGCGTCAAAAAGGGCGGAAAGATTAAGCACTTTGCCGTCCATAAACTCTATCTGGTCGCCGGCGCGTTTAAACGTCTCCAACAGCTTTTGGCGGTAAGCGCGCAGCAGCACAGGCTCGTTGCCGAACAACAGGTACAGCGGCGCAAATTTTTCAGTTAAAAGCTGCTCTTTAAGCTGCTTTTCAGTGGTGCAAAGCATCGGGGCCGCTCCTTTAAGTTAATTTTGTACGCGCGCGTAAAACGCTGTCTGAAAAAGGCTTCAGTTCTGCGTACTTTCCTATTATAACACAATTGCCATTGCTTTTTAACATCCTGGCTTCTGAAAAGGTCAGCGTTATTTTTCCGGCGGTATTTTGATACTGTACTGCGCCATATAGCAGGGTGCCTGGTGCCAGGTTGCGCAATGGCAGTTCGGCCGCGTGCGCAAAGGTAACTGCGGTACGCGAAGGAGGACAGCACAGCACGACCTCAGGATATTCCAGCGCCAGCGCGGCCGCGTTGTAGGTGGCTTGCGTGGCGGAATCGAGGACAATGGCATCCAGCGTTTTGACACCGCTGCGGTTAAATGCGGTTTGAATTTCTTGCAGTGCGTATCCGTTTTGAGGTGCACCAAACAAAACGGCGCGGTTGCCACAGATGATCGCTGCGCTGTTGCTGTTTTGAAAAAGAATAATATCCGCTCGGGAGCTGCCCATCGCAGCAAACAGCACTGAGGCAGTTAGCCCGGCGGTCAGACAACCCAACACAGCAAAACGCCCCACTGGCGCGCGCGGACGTTTGGCGAGCACCAAAACGACGATAAACAGGCTGCCGAGCAACCAGACGGTCTGCCACCGTTCAGTAAAACCGAGCTGTGCCCCCGGAAGGCGGGAAAAGATCCGCGCAATCAGCAGTAAAAGGCGCAGCAGCGCGTTGCAGGGCAGCGCGGTGATGCTCGCCAGAAGAGGCGACACAAAGCTTAGAATCAGCGCTATAAGTCCCAGCAGCATGATGGGCTCTATTAGCCAGACTGCGGCTAGGTTTGCTATGATGCCCAGCAGAGGGATCAGACCGAAAAACCAGATAAGCACCGGAGCTGCGCCCACCTGCGCGGCCACACCGACCGACAGACTTTGCAGCAGCCGCAACGCCATGCCGCTATGAGGCTTTGGCCCCTGCAACGCATTTAGCAACGGCTTTTCAAACGCAGACAGCCCCGCCACCGCGCCGAACGATAGCAGAAATGAAACCGAAAGCAGTGTGTAAGGGCTTTGCAGTCCCATGAGCAGCCCCGCCACCATCAACGAGGTCAGCGTATCGCTGCGGCGGTTGAGCACCTCGGCCAAATGCACCAGTGTCAGCATGACGGCTGCGCGTATAATGGAGCTGCCAAGACCGCTGATCAGCGAGAACAGCCAGCAGAATGCCAGCGACAGCAGCCCGGCGCGCCGGGGCGTGAAGACACGCAACAGCAGTATGCCCACCAGACGGCTGACCAGAATCAGATGCAGGCCCGAAACCACCAGAATATGGGACAATCCACTGCCGCGAAAATCAGCAGTGACGTCGTTTGATAGCCTTGTGCGGTCGCCAGTTAGAATGGCCGAGAGAACGCCGGATAGCTGCGCGTCTTTTGAGAGCGCCGCCGCTCTTTCTGACAGCGCCTGCTGCCAGTGCACCCGCAGTCGGGTGAGGGGGTGGGGGGAAGCCTCGGCGGATGGCCACAGGTTAGCCAACCGACAGCGCAGCGTCTCGCCTGAGAAGGGCAACTCCAGCTTGGCGGTACAGACCAGGGTATCGCCGACGGCGGTTTCTTCCTCGGTATAACCGCTTAAGGTAACGTCAAAGGTACGAGAAACGCCGTTTGCCGTAACGGTGCCAATACCCTGCCACCGGCAATAGTTACCGCGTGCCTGCCGCTCGGTAATGGTCATCACAACCCCTACCGGCTGCTCTGACGAGAGTACGGGCGACAGATAGTAGCGTACACCGGCATTATACAGCAGGCCATACATGGCGCCCAAGGCTGCGCAGACACAAAATAGCCGCATCCCCGCTCGCCGCTCCGCATTTGAAAAAAGCAGTGCCAGCAGCGCAATGGCGACGGCGAACAGTGCTGCAATACCCGGTGCCAAACGCAAAAAGACCGCAGAAGAGGAGAGGAAAGCAAATCCCATCCAAAACAGCGGTCTTCTCATAGCGCATTCTCCTTAAACGTTAAACGGATATCCGTATTAAGCCAAGGCGGCTTTACGTACGCTATGCGCACATAGTGGACACCAATATTAGCGGGGGAACAGCGGCAACGGCTCCAAGAAGATAATGTCGTTGCGCTTGGCGGCATCGCCCTCAGCTAGCACGGCGGCGCAGGCAACAATGTTGCCATTGCCCTTTTCTACCAGTGTTTTCAAGGCGTTGAGCGATTCTCCGGTAGAGATGACGTCATCCACAATCAGCACCCGCTTGCCGGAGAGGGCATTGAGGTCGTTACGATCCATATAAAGCGTCTGTATATTGGTGGTGGTGATCGATTTGACCTCCACCGCGACAGGGTCGTTCATATAGAGCTTTTTGCTCTTGCGGGCGAGATAGTAGTTGCGGCCCGACTGGCGGCTCATTTCATACGCCAGTGGAATGCCTTTGGATTCCGCCGTGATGATGACGTCGAAGCGCGGCACCTTCTTAAGTAGCTCGGCGGCGCAGGCCACCGTTAGCTCAACATCGGAAAACATAATAAATCCTGCGATAGAAAGTTTGTCGTTAAGCGGGCAAAGCGTCAGGTGGCGCTCTAGGCCGGCGACCTTCAGGCGGTAGGATTCAGCCATAATACAAGACTCCCCTTTCAGTTGAGTTGACAGAATAAAGCTAAAAATCAGCCGGGAGGCCACCCGAGATTGCGCCTAGCCAGCAGATGAAAGTGCAGGTGGCCGACGGTTTGGCCGCCCTCTTCGCCGCAGTTGGTTACAACGCGGAAGCCCTTATCTAGCTTTTCGCGCCGGGCAATCTCCGCAATGATCTCGAACACATGAGCGACAACAGCGCTGTTGTCGGCGGTGATTTCGGCAGCCGAAGGAATGTGTGCCTTGGGAATAACAACTGCATGAAACGGCGCTTTGGGATCTATGTCGCGAAATGCCATCACCATATCATCTTCAAAGACCTTCGTGCTGGGAACTTCTCCTGCGGCAATCTTGCAAAACAGGCAGTCCATAAATCTTCCCTTCTTTCATAATACGCATGATCTCACGGCGGGAAAAGCGGGGAATGATCCCACTTTATCCGCCGTGCGGATGCATTTTTAAGCGTTACTTGGTCAGCATGTCCTTGAGTAGGCTCTCCACCTTTGAAACCGCCTCGTTGAGCTTGGCGATTTCAGGTGCGCCACCCATGGCGGAGTCGGGCTTGCCACCGCCGGAGCCGCCTGCCATAGCGGTGAGTGATTTTATCAGCTTGCCAGCGTGCGCGCCCTTTGAGGACGCCGCCTTGCTAACGACTGCCAGCACCGAAGCTTTTGCGCCGGTGGCGGAGGTGAAGACAGCCATAACCGGCTCGGTGTATTCCTTCACCTTGTCGCCGAGGGCGCGTAGCGCATCGGGGGCCATGTCGTTAAAGCTTGCGGTCATCACGCGGATGCCGTCAATTTCCTTCGCATTTTCAAACAGGCTCTTGATCTGCGAGGACGCCAGCCGCTGACTCATTGAATCACTTTCGCGCTCCTTGGCTTTGAGCTCGGCCTGAAGCGCGCCAATCTTACCAACAAGGTCTGCTCCTGAACCGATTTTCAGCAGTTCGGTTGCTGAAGAAATTTGAGTCTGAAGCTGGTTGATATAGCCCAACACGCCGTTGCCGGTGACCGCCTCAATGCGGCGCACACCCGCTGCGACAGAAGACTCTTTAAGGATTTTGAACATGCCCAGCTTGGCGGTGTTATCGACATGGGTGCCGCCACAAAGCTCTATCGAGCGTCCGCCGATATCGACAACGCGCACGGTGTTGCCATATTTTTCAGAGAACAGCGCCATTGCGCCTTTCTGCTTAGCGTCGTTCTGCGACATTTCAACAACGGTGACCGGCAGGGCAGAGAAGATCATCTCATTAACCAGCGCCTCAATTCGGGCAAGCTCTTCGGGGGTGACAGCGGCAAAGTGTGTGAAGTCGAAGCGGCAGAAATCGCTATCTACCAACTGACCCGCTTGATGCACATGTGTGCCCAGCACCTCACGCAGTGCAAACTGTAAGAGGTGTGCAGCGGTGTGGTTTCGCATAATGGCACTGTGGTGGGGCTTTCCGACGGCGGCAGTAACCTCGCTATTGGCCAGCAGGCTGCCCTCAACCATCTCACCAATATGCAAGAACTGGCCGGTCGGCGACTTTTTGCAGTCATAAACGTGGAAAATTGCCTTGCCGTCCGAAATGATGCCGACGTCGCCTACCTGACCGCCGCTCTCAGCGTAGAAGGGGGTTTTATCCAGCACGATAGCGGCACGGTCGCCCGCGCCGATAGCATCGGCCAACGCGCCATCAGCTACGATGGCGACTATTTTGCATTTGATGTCGCCGGTTGTATACCCGACAAACTCGGTTTTGCTCTCAAGGGTGGCAAGAACGTCATCCTCCCAGCCAACGTCGCCCATGTTCTCACGGGCTTTGCGTGCGCGGTCGCGCTGCTCGGCCATCAACTTTTTAAAGGCATCTTCATCAAGGCCGATCTGCCGCTCTTCCAAAATTTCGCGGGTCAGATCAACAGGGAAGCCGAAAGTGTCATAAAGCTTAAATGCAAGGTCACCCGGAAGCACGCGATTATCGTTGTTAAACGCCTCATTTTCAATGCGGTCAATAATGTTTGTAAGCAGCTCTATGCCGGAGTCGATGGTGCGAGAGAAGCGTTCCTCCTCCATTTTGACGACCTTGACGATATAGTCGCGGTTGTCGACAAGATTGGGGTAGGCAATTTTGTTTTCGGCAATAACGGTGTCCACTACCTGAAAGAGGAACGGCTCGGTGATGCCTAAAAGTCTGCCGTGGCGCGCAGCACGGCGCAGCAGGCGACGCAACACATAGCCCCGACCCTCGTTGGAGGGCACGACGCCGTCACCGATCATCATGGTGGTGGAGCGCACATGGTCAGTGATGACGCGCAGCGAGATATCGACCTTGGGGTCGCTTTTATAGGTTACGCCCGCAATTTTGCTGATATGCTGCATAATGCGCTGAACGGTGTCGACCTCAAACAGATTATCGACCCCTTGCATAACACATGCCAGACGCTCAAGTCCCATGCCGGTGTCGATGTTGGGATGATCAAGCGGCGCGTAGTTGCCGTTGCCATCCGAATTAAACTGAGTGAACACGAGATTCCAGATTTCGATATAACGGTCGCAGTCGCAACCGACGCCGCAGGTGGGCGAGCCGCAGCCGTATTTTTCTCCGCGGTCAAAATGCAGCTCCGAGCAAGGGCCGCAGGGGCCGGAGCCGATCTCCCAAAAGTTATCTTCTTTGCCCATTCGGATGATGCGCTCGGGGGAAACGCCGACTTTGTTCACCCAGATATCCTTGGCCTCATCGTCGTCCTCATAGATGGTCACCCAGAGCAGATCCTGGGGGATTTGCAGCTCCTTAGTGAGAAATTCCCATGCCCAGGCCGTCGCCTCATGCTTAAAATAATCGCCGAACGAAAAGTTGCCCAGCATCTCAAAATAGGTGCCATGCCGGGCTGTTTTGCCGACATTTTCAATATCGGGGGTGCGAATGCACTTCTGACAGGATGTCGCGCGCTTTCTGGGCGGCGTCTCCATGCCGGTAAAGTATTTTTTCAGGGGTGCCATGCCCGAGTTAATCAGTAGCAGGCTGTTGTCGTCGCGAGGCACGAGCGGAGCGGAGGGCAGGACAATATGCCCTTTGCTTTCAAAAAAGTTTAAAAACTTACTGCGTAATTCGTTTAATCCGGTCCATTCCATTGAATTTGTCACATCCTGTTTCTATGAATTGTTGATCAGCGGTTTTAAATCTATATTTAACAGGTATCGCATAGCGATACGCAGCCAATACAAAAATAGATGAAGCTAAGTGGCAGGTAGAAACGCAACAAAAAACACTTCCGCCGCCAAATGGGACGAAAGTGAAACATTTCCGTGGTACCACCCAAATTGCACGCCGCTTTCACAGCACGCCGCTTTAGCCCGCTTAACGCGCGGGGACACGCCGCAGTTCTTCACCGCGGTGCTCCAAAATGGCCCTTGCAGCACTTTTACAGACGGCTTTCAGCCCCGCCGCCCTCTCTGTGGAAAAAGTAATCACGCAATTCTTTTCTTCAAGGCATCATATTTTAACATTTCCTTTTCATTATAA
>DATMYZ010000436.1:0-13032 GCA_035560675.1 Clostridia bacterium | reverse complement strand
CATGAAACACGATTCATGTTTTATGTTATACACAAGCATGTACCATCGCCGGCTGGTGTATGCCAATAAAGTGGGAGGCGTTAATATGAACATTTCTAAGCACAAGGATTTCATTGTCGGTCTAATAGCGGCCTTATGGTTCGTTTGCATTATCTCAGGTACGTCGGGGCATTTTGTGTTGGGAATGTGCATGGGTGTTGCACTAATGTTCTTGCATATGCTTTTAGGCGTCGCTAAAAATGGAATTGTATCTAAAAAGTTTTTGCTCTATCCGCTTTTAATTTGGGCTGTGCTTTGGCTGGTCAGCTTTATCGCCTCGGGTTATTACGCTACCTTGTTCGGCAACGAGTTGCCTACCTTTACCATTCTAGGCTTTCACCCCTCTTTTGCCCCGACCATTTTCCTGTATTGGATCGGCGGCATGCTGACGCTGAACCTGGGGCATTATCTTTGTCAGGATGAATGGCTGTCTGAAAAAGACTGGCAAGACTTTCTCGCCAAGGTCGATAGTTTGAAGGGGGTCAAATAATATGCCGCAAAGCACTGTGATGTTAATTGTCGTATTTTCAGGGTTAATGATCGCTGTTTCATTCCTCATTGGAATTTGGGCCAAAAACAAGGCCACCAGTGCACAGGCGTATTTTGGTGGAACAGCTATGTTCGGCCCCGTTGCGGTTGGTTTATCCAGCATGGCGGGCATCGCCAGCGCTTTTGCGCTCGTTGGCGTTCCGGGCGTTATTTATACCTCAGGCAACGCCATGACGTTCTGGATGCTTTCAGGCTCCGCTTTTGCGGTGAGCTATATTGTATTAGGCAAAAAGGTCAGAGCAATGGCGGAGATCGCCCCCATTTCAAGCTTGGGTGATATTTGCGATATCCGTTTTAACAACAACCGTGTTATCAAAACCTTCATGTCTCTGATTATCTGCCTGGGCTGCATCGGCTATCTGGCGGCACAGATTTCGGCGGGCAGCAAGCTGATCGCCCATCTGCTCGGATGGCCGCCCATCGTCGCAGGGTTTGTTATTTTCGGCTTGCTCACAGTTTACACCGCTCTTTCGGGCGAGGTTGGCGGCCTTTTGACACAAGCGTTTCAGGGCCTTATTATGGTTGTAGCGGGCATTGTGATGATCATTGCCTTTTTTGTAATCACTGGCGGCTTTGGAAATGTACTGGCCGCGGTTGCCGCCGTACCAGAGATTGTGGGAACCAATGGCGTGACTAAGACGCTGGGTGGGGGCCTTCTTAATGCATGGGGCAAAATGCCCGGCGGCATCAGTCTGACCTGGATGCTTATCCCCATTCTTGGCTGCGTCGGTCAGCCGCAGGTGCTCACCCGCATGTATGCAGTTAAAGACCCGCGAGATCTGCCCAAAGCGGGTCTTGTTACGGCTGTCACGCATACCATTGTCGGATTTTTGGCCGTCGTGGTAGCATATGGTGCACTTTATCTGGTAGCCACCGGTAAAATTCAGCCGCTGGCATCGGGAGATCAGGCCATTTACGCTTTCTCAGATTATGTTGGCGTCTGGGCACAGATGCTGGTTTACGCCGCGGTTCTGGCGGCAGCCATGTCTTCGGCCAGCATGTTCCTGACCTCTTCCTCCACGCTACTTTCAAAGGATTTGCCTTCCGCTATTGGCATTAAAATTGATCCTGCCAAGCAGATTACCGTTTCAAGAATATTTATGTTTGTGTTGGGCGCTATTGCAATTGTCGTTTCTATTTATTCCACTGAAATGGTGGCGCTGCTGGGCACCTTTGGCTGGGGCACTCTGGTTTCGGGCACATTCCCGGTTTTTGTGATGGGTCTGCTGTGGGACCGTTGCAATGAAAAGGGCGCCATGTGGGGCATCATGACCTCTTTCGTTCTCAATATCGCTCCGTTTTTTGGGTTTAAATATCCAAGCGCGCTGCCGGCCTACTTCATTACATCTACGATTGCCATCGGAGTGACGGTTGTCATATCGTTCATCACTAAAAAGCAGACGCTTTCTAAGCCTTTGCAGGCCGTCATGGATTTGTGATCCCATCCTTCTTTTTACAAGGCGGACCGGGCATCGGGAAATATTCCGGTGCCCGGCAACCCGCCACCCTATCATTTGGCCTGTGCCATAGAAAACGACGCACTGATCGCCGTGACGGAAAGGAACGCGTGTAACCATGAAAATTCTCGCAATATGTGCCAGTCCCCGTGAAAACGGGAATACCGAACGTTACTTAAATGTTGCTCTGGAGCAGGCGGCTCAGCTTGGGGCCGAGACCGAGCTTGTCTGGCTGGGGGATAAATCGCTCAAGGGATGTCGGGGCTGCTACGGCTGTGTGACGGCTAAAAACTGTGTTGTCCAGGACGATTTTCAGGCAATCTTTGAAAAGATCTGTCAGGCGGACGCCCTTTTGCTGGGATCACCGGTGTATCACGCTTCGATTACTTGCGAACTGAAGGCGTTGCTCGACCGCACCGGCTTTTCCGGCAGGTGGGCGGTCAACGACATGAAGGCCAAGGGCGACAGCTACGCCTGGAAGGGCAGTGTGCTCTCAGGTAAAGTGGTCGCACCGGTAACGGTTGCGCGGCGGGCCGGGCAGAACTTTGCCTTTGCTCAGATTCTGCTATGGGCGACCTGCAACGACTGCATCGTGGTGGGGAACACCTATTGGAATGTGGGCGTTGCCGGAAAGGGTGGCGCGAAAGACGCCCTCGAGGACGCTGAAGGTGTTGGCATCATGCAGGGGCTTGCACAGCGTGTGGTGCAAACCGTTGCCGCATTGCAAAAGGCAAATGGCTAGCGCATAAAAAGCCATCCGTTTTATACGCCGCCGTCACAGCGCGTCAATTTAAGTTAAAGGAGATTTAGGACTATGAGCAATGGTTGGATCGGAAACTATTCTTATTTCAGAGCACGTCTGGATGCCACCCGCATTGCGGTAACCGATCTGGATACGGGAGCAAATTATACATACGGCGATTTAGAATCGCGCGCCAACCGTCTGGCGCACTGCTTAAAGGAGCGTTTTAACATCGGCAAGGGCGATAGGGTCGCGATAATATCGCGCAACCGTGTCGAGCTGATTGACGCTTATTATGCCACCGGCAAAATCGGGGCCATTCTAGTTCCATACAACGCCAGACTGTCGGCGCAGGAGCTGACGGCGCTGATTACGTCCGAAGGGCCCAAGGTGCTGTTTTATGAAGATGCCTTTGCACAGACAGCTGCGCACCTTCAGGCAAACACGGCGGTTGAGTACTTTGTGGTGCTGGGGGGCATCGAATGCCAGGGCCATTTGGCCTATGATGCGGTGATTGCGGCGCATGATGATAGCTTTGTCTGCTGCGACGCGCTGGATATGGAGGATATCCACCTCATCATTCACACCGGCGGCACCACCGGGCTGCCCAAGGGCGGTATGATTTCTCACAGGAGTGAGATTTTTAACAGTTTCAACGAAATATGCACCTGGGGTCTGCGCTTTGACGACAGCGCGGTTATCGTGCTGCCACTGTTTCATACAGGCGGGTGGAACTTGTTGACGCTGCCATTGCTGCATGTGGGTGGCCGGCTCTATTTAAGCAGCGGCTTTGACCCTAAACAGACGCTGGAGGTTATTGAAAAGGAGAAAACGACCTGTCTCTTCGGAGCGGCAACCATATTCCGCATGATGGTTGAACGGTCTGAATTCGCCCAGAGCGATCTTTCGAGCCTGCGGTGGATTATGGCGGGTGCCGCGCCAACCCCACTCAATATAATGCAGGCCTTCTGGAATAAGGGCATTAAGTTTATTCTCGGCTATGGCATGACCGAGGCTGGGCCGAACAACCTTTCGACCCCGGCGCAGTTTGTACCGCAGCCTGTAGTGGAAGAAAAATTCGCCTCGGTCGGCAAGCCCATGTATCTCTCACTGGTCAAACTCGTGGATGACGACGGCAATGCGATTACCGCCCCCAATACTCCCGGCGAGATTTTGTGGAGCGGCCCGCAGATTTTTTCGGGCTATTGGCAGAACGAGAATGAAACAAACGCTACGCTGGTGGACGGCTGGGTACACACCGGCGATATGGCTACGGTGGACGACGATGGCTTTTATTATATCGTGGGGCGAAAGAAAAATATGTTTATCTCAGGCGGCGAGAATGTGTTCCCGCCCGAGGTTGAAACGGCGCTCTATGACATTGAAGCCGTTAGAGAGTGCTGCGTATTCGGCGTGTCGGATGAAAAATGGGGGGAGGTCGGCAAGGCGGTTGTTTCGTTAAAGCCTGACATGGCTATTACGAAGCAGCAGATTTTAGAAAAGCTGAACACCAAGCTGGCCCGGTATAAAATTCCCAAGTACGTCACTTTTGTTGATGATGTGCCGAAAAACAATGTCGGCAAAATTGTCGTTAAGCAGATAACTAATCTGTATGGAGAGGCAAATGACTAATTTCTATTCTGCATATTAATACGGATCTCCCATTGAGGGGTTTAGTAGATTGGAGCAAATCATGAAAACTTTGAACATAGGTATCCGCAGTATGGGCTGCTATGTGCCCCCCGGCATTCGGGACAGTGCATGGATCAGCACGGCGGCCGATATTCCCGAGCCGGTTGTGCGCGAAAAGTTCGGCATCAAACTGATTCATAAGGCCGAACCGGAGGAAACGGTGTCTTATATGGCAGTACAGGCCGCAAAGCAGGCGTTGGGCAATTTTGACCCTGCGAAGCTCGACATGGTGGTCTACTGCGGCAGCGAATACAAAGACTATTACCTTTTTAACTGTGCTGCCAAGATTCAGCACGAGATAGGTGCTAAAAACGCATCCGCTTTTGAAATCCACAACCTTTGTTCAGCGGGAGTCTGGTCACTCAAGGTACTAAAAAGCATGATGATCAACGACTCCGACCTGAAGCATGTGTTGCTGGTATCCTCATCAAAAGAAGGGGATTTGATCAATTATAAAGATTCTCAGAGCCGCTTTATGTTTAACTTCGGCGATGGTGCCGCCGCTGTGCTGCTGGAACGCGGGTTGGATGAAAACATTATTCTGGAAAGCGCCATGATTGCCGACGGTCAGTTTTCAACCGATGTTTGCGTACCGGGGGTGGGCTGCGTCAATATGGACAGCATTCTGAGTATGCCGCCTGAAAACCGCTACCTAAAGGTCATGGATATTCAAAGCATGAAGGAGCGCCTGGACCCTATCACGTTAGGCAACTTTAATCAGGTGATTACACGCGCCGCAAATAAAAGCGGGTACGATTCAAAAGCGATTGATTTTATTGCGCCTATTTTTATGAAGCGCTCGATCTTAAACCAGATTCTCGCCGATTTTGACCTGCGTGAAGAGAACTCGTTTGTGCTTGAGGAGTACGGACATTGCCAATCGGCCGACTGCTTTATCGCGCTGATGGAGGGTGTCAACACCAAACGGCTTAAGGACGGCGATCTGGCTGTGATGGTTGCGGCGGGCACCGGCTACACTTGGGCGGCTACCGCTGTACTGTGGGGAAAAGTTCCAGCCGCCGATGACTAATCCGCAATGCCAAAAGGAGACAACGCGATGGATAAGCTGCCGTTTCATATTCCGTTTGAACAGATCAGTGTGGGGGATAGTGCTTCGATGACGGTTCTCATCACACAGCAGCTCATCAGCGACTATGCGGTATTCATCGGCGACAAAGATTCCTTTCATCTTTCGCCGGGGCTTAACAAGGTGACTGCCTTTGAGCGGCAAACCTGCCAGGGCAGCCTATTGCTGGGGTATTTTTCGCTGCTGGCGGCGCAAAAGCTGCCGGGCTTCGGCGCGATTCTCTGTAAGATGGACGTCAGCTTTGATAAACCGGTGTATCTTGGGGACACAATGATCTTCTCGGTATCAATTCTGGAAAAATACGACAGGCGTAAGCTCGTTTTGGCAGCGAAAGCCATTAATCAACAGGGGCACTGCTGCATCAGCGGCAGTCTGGTCATTAAAACGCTGGATTAATTGAGCATCATATTCAGATATAGTATTTTGCAAAACAGACAGCGTTAATGCCGCTCGGCGCGGCATCTGGGAGACCCCATGCGGGGGTTCTCCGCGCTTACTGAACAATAGAGCGAGCTTGACCAAAACTTTATTTATGCCGCATCGTGCGGCAGAAAGGCGTGATTTTATGAGACTTGGGAATAAGATAGCGATAATCACGGGTGCTGCTGGCGGAATCGGCAGCGAGACAGCCAAGCGCTTTCTGGGCGAGGGCGCCAAGGTGGTACTGGCGGATTTAAACGTCGAGGCGGCAACTGCTATGGCGCAAAAACTGGATGAAAGCGGAGAACATACACTGGCCGCATCCGTCGACGTCACCAGCGCCGAGTCTGTGACTGCGCTGTTTAAAAAGGCAGTCAACCGTTTCGGCGGTGTAGATATTCTGGTAAATAACGCGGGCGCGACGTTGGATGCCCGTCTGGTGAACATGACTGAGGAACAATTTGATAAGGCTATTGCCATCAACCTTAAGGGCACGTTTTTATGCGGACAGGCGGCGGCAAAAACAATGATGGCACAGCAAAGAGGCGGCGCTATCGTCAATATTGCTTCGCTCGTTGGTATTTACGGCAATTTTGGGCAAAGCAATTATGTCGCGGCCAAGGCAGGCATTATTGGGATGACTAAAACCTGGTCCAAAGAGCTGGGCAAATATATGATTCGCAGCAACGCTGTAGCCCCGGGCTTTATCCTGACAGGCATGACGGAAAAAATGCCGCCCAACGTATTGGACGGCATGAAAGAAAAATGCCCGATGAAGATGCTGGGCAGTCCTAAGCACATTGCAGATGCCTGCTTGTTTTTAGCGTCTTCGGAGGCAGAATTTGTAAATGGTGCCATTTTAGAGGTTACAGGCGGGCTTGCCTTGTAGTATACTTATCATTGACAGGCTTGGTGATAAAGCATACCGGTTTTATTTCATTATTGCTGTCAATACAGTATAAAAGGAGATGGCCTCAACAGATGAAAATGGTTTTACTGGGCCCCCCTGGCGCGGGGAAAGGCACCCTTGCCAAAGACATTGCGGCCAGATTTAGCATCCCACATATATCAACTGGAGAGATGCTGCGTGCTGCGGTTACACAGGGCGGCAACACCGCCGAAGAAGTCGACCGCCTGATGCGGGCGGGTAAGCTGCTGCCCGATAACCTGATTCTGCGCATTGTTAAAGACAGGTTGTCGCAACCTGATTGCAGTGCGGGCTATATCCTCGATGGCGTACCCCGAACAGTGGCGCAGGCCAAGGGGTTGGAAACGATTGGCGTCGCGGTGCAAAAGGCTGTTTTGATGCTTGTGGCGGATGATATTGTCATCCGCCGCATGGTAGCGCGACGGGTATGCCGACGCTGTGGCGCGGGGTATAACCTTGATTCTATGCCTCCTAAAAAAACCGGCGTCTGTGATGTGTGCGGCGGGCCCGTAATTGCACGGGCGGATGATGTGCCCCAGACCATTGCCGACCGTCTGAAGGTCTATCATTACGAAACAGAGCCGGTTGCGAATTTTTATAAAAGCCGCGGCGTTCTGTTGCCAATTGCGGCGGATAGCACACCCCTAAAGGCGCTGGAGTCGCTGCTGGAAAAGCTGACGGCGGCCGCCGAGCCAGTCAGTGAATAAAACCGTCGCTTGGATTGCCATCATAAACAGTTTAATTATCCGTCAAAAGAGCTGCTTTTTACTGCGGCTCTTTTGTGTTATCGGCTATTATGGGCTTTCTAAGAGTTAGACTCGACGCAGCGCATGACCTGTGCTGCGCTGTTTGTTTTGAGAAGTCAATATGCTATAATAATCGCCCATTTTTGTGTGAATGCTACGTAAAGTAGCGACTTTATTCAGTTTGTAAACTAAAGTTGCTTGTGATGCAAGCGAGGCGTTGCTAAACTTGGGACATCAACAAAACGGGAGGTTATTTATATGTTAGCAGGAAAACTAAAATTTATCCGCAAACAGGCGCAGATGTCTCAGGAGCAACTGGCGGAAAGACTCAATGTCTCGCGACAGGCGGTCGCAAAGTGGGAGACGGGTGCCGGTGTGCCGGATATCCAAAATTTTATGGCACTGTCAGCGCTGTTTCATGTGTCTATTGACGAGTTGCTTCAAAACGCGCCCCCAATAAACGCGTCTCAAGATTTTTTATTTGACAGCGTGACGGAATATGACATTGATTGCCCTAAAAGCTATGACATTACGTTGGCGGGCGCCAACACGGTCATGATGAGCAGTTATCCGGGCGAAAAGGTTCAGGTTAGGCTTGCATCCGACACCATACCGGGCGTTCAGCGCGATTTCAAAGTCAAGATAGACGACGTTAGACAAAGAATTGATATCGATATCAAACGCTTTGGCGATATGACCGAGACGGCGGCCAAAAATGCACTGCACATCTTTTTGCGCTTCCCCGCGCAGTATGTCAAAACCATTGAGCTTTCTGGTAATACTGAAACACTGGAATTGATTGATCTCGAAGCCCAAAGCATTCAATTCTCGGGTAAAACCTCCCATATCGTGACTGAAAATGTGTCAGCGCATGTGGAGCTCGATTGCAGCCAAGACATGGACATCGTCTGCCACGGTCTGAGCGGCAGACTTGATATCAACCAGATATCGGCCACCTCAAAAGTGACACTATCCGTCGACACACCGTTTATTGCGGTCACCAAGGGCATTGCCAACAAAATATTTTATCAGAAGGACGGCAGGCAGACAGACGATTTTTCGCTTAAAGGCGAGGCGGCAGCTGACTGCGGAAATATCATCGAACTTAACGGTATGAAAAGCGAGCTGATTATCAATGCGCGCACCGACAGCGAGGGACAGGTATGAAGTCGGGAAAATATCGCTATCGCCCTGTTCGATTCTATTTTATTGTTTTTGCCCTCACATGGCTTTTCTGGGTGATTGCCAGCATTATCAGACACTATGGCGCTACAATGCTGCTGATGCTGCTCGGGTTGCTGGTCCCGGCCGCCACAGCCGTTGTGATGGTTTACTCGTCCCGTAGCGATGCACTAAAAGGCGACTTTAAGCGCAAACTGGTGGGGTTTTATCGTATCAAGCCGAGGAGCATTCTGGCAGCGGGGGCATTGTTTGGCGGAATTGTTGCAGTTTCTATTCTGATCTCGACATTGTTAGGCCAATCGATTAGCCAGTTTGCCTTTACTGAAGGCTTTTCGTTTTCTGTGAACGGCAGCTCTGCGCTGCTCACCATTTTGCTGGCTTCAGTGATTGAAGAAGTCGGCTGGCGCGGCTATGGCGAAGACGCCATAGCCAACTATTACAGCTGGTTTTGGGAATCTATTTTGTTTGGCGTGATCTGGTCGCTATGGCATTTGCCGCTGTTCTTTATCAGTGGAACCTACCACGCGGGACTTGCGCAATTGGGAATGGGTTATGTTCTTAATTTTTTGTTTAGTGTCATTCCTCTGGGCTTTTTAACGACTTGGGTTTACGTCAAAAACAGCCGGAGTATGCTGGCCTGTATTATTTTTCATCTGTTCGTCAATTTTTTTCAGGAGAAAATAGCCATGACGCCACAGACAAAATGTGTCGAAACGGCGGTAATCACCTTGGTAGCTGTCCTGATAGTCCTGTTGAATAAATCCATGTTTTTTGAAACACATCACGTTGGCAATCTGCTTGGCGAAGAAGCGTAAAGAAGTCCGTTATTAATAAAAGCCGTTTGCTTATGAGCAAGCGACTCAGTTTATCGAAAACTAATGCTTAAGAAAAAGTTGCACCAAATATAAATTTTGGCCAAGCTTTTTCAAAAGCTCGCAGGGTGTGGGACAGCGTCCCACACGTACTTTTATCACTCAGAAAGCGCAGGAGGGGACGTTAAAATAGACCGGCCGGCTGTTTTAACGTGGGGCCCCCGCTAGGGGTTCCGTGATGACGCCTAAAGCGGCATTTGTTTTGTAATGTCGCTCCAATATAACCACTTTTTTGGCAACCTGAGCCGCTTGCTTACGAGCAAGCGGCTTTCAAAACCTAAAGGACAGGATTAATTTTCTTTTAAATAATCGTCTAATGCCTTGACGGCCAGTGTTACCGTTTTAAGACATCGCGTTTCTTCATCCCGGTATTTAAGCTTAAGCGCGGCGCAGTCAATGCTGCCCAGATCGATCTCGAATTTTTGAACAAAGCCGCTGCATAGCTCTTTAAAATTCTCGGTGACATGGGCGCGATCCTCCACCTTGAGATAGCCAATAGCTGCCAGAGCGCCGCACAGAGCGCCGCAGGTCTTTTCGCAGCCCAAGCCGCCGCCAAATGCACTGACCAGTTTAAAATCCTGCTCACGCAGGCCGAGATGGTACGCATCATTGGCTACGCGCAAAACGCTTTCTGCACAGTTAAAATCATGGTTAATAAAATAGTCGTACACAAGATCTTCCATCAAATAAGACGCCCCTTTTCATACGAATGCTTTGACATTGATTGTAGCATATTTACTGGCAAAGTGCGCAGCGAAAAGCAATTTTGTTTTAGGCATATCATTATCGTTTCAACACCAAGGGTGCAAGGCTCAATCCACCGTTTCAGTCTGGAACGGCTCTTGCAATATGCGGGCGTCTACGGCTGATGTGAGCAGCGGCAAGCTTTTAGCTGTTACCTCGCGATATCGGCCAATGTCGTCGCCAGCAAAGGGCAGGTGATAAAACATCACATGACGGGGGCAAATGATATCGGTGATAAACGCTCTCCCACGCTTGAGTGTCAGCCACGGAAAATTCAGCAGTAGCAAATCAACCGGCGTGTCCTTAAGCCAGTCCTCCAGCACCGGGTTGCATATAAGGCTGTCACCCAGAACCAGCACCCTGTAGCCGTCAAAATTCATCAGGCAGCCGTAATTTGGCAGGTCAGTATATGCTTTGCCATCGTGGCGTAGTGCCTTAAACACAAAATCGACACTGCCCAGTGTCAACCTGTGGCTATCCTCATGCAGAAAAAGATTGTTGCTCAGCTCCTGAATTGGAGAGACCAGCAGCGCAGCAGGAGACAGCCTACGGACTTGTTCCGTTGCTGAAAGGGTGTAGTGGTCACGATGATTGTGGGTGAAAAAAATCATGTCTAGGTCTTGAAACGCTGGAGACTTTATGATGTGTTGCTGCATCTCGGGCGAAACGGTGCTGAATTCCACCGCTTTATCGTCGTGAAAGGCATCGCAGCACACTTTGACGCCGTCGCACGCAATCAACACCCCAGCATTGGCGGTAAGGGTCACTTGACATTTTGACATGGTATGCTCCTTTTGGTCATATGATAGGCTCCGGCGGCTAGGGCGCGCCAAACTTTGACGATTTTCAACCTAATTGTAACATATTTTTGCGATGTAAGCGAAGCTAAAATACGGTTGCTGCAGACATTTAATACATCTGTTACTAGGGGGTGTTTGTAAAATTAAAAACGCCGTCTATTTCTACTGTAAAAGGCAGCCTCTGCGTCAAAATACTCGAAATACCACCTATTCTTGCGCTTTTTCCCTAGAAGCAACGATCTTACAGTGAATAATTTCCTCGTTTTTTTATTTGCAAACAAACCCTGAGCGTTATGTCTTTTCTTTTTACCTATTGGTTGTGCAGGACTGTTTTGTACGGTATATGATCAGCGCAATTAGCCCGACAATCGCCTCTGCCACCGGCGGCGCGCACCAAACGCCGGTCATCCCCAAAAAGGAAGATAGCAGAAACACCGTAGGCAAAATAATAAAAAATCCGCGCAAAAGCGAGATGAAATATGCGGGACGGACACATTCTGTCGCAGCAAAATAAGCTGAAACAAGAATATTAAAGCCTTCAAATACGCAGGATATAAAATAAATTCTAAGGCCCGTCACTGCAAGCTGCTGCATCTGCGCGTCCTGCTGGCTGTTAAAGGCGGCTGCTATTGGGTCGGCGAAAAAGAATATAAGCACATAAATTCCGGTGGACAAGGCCTCTATCGTGGTCAGTGCATAGCGCAGCGTAGCAGCAAGTGCTGGTCGGTCGCCGATGCCGTAAAGTCGGCTGAGAATCGGCTGAATACCCTGTGCCACCCCCGAAAAAATTGAGACAGCCACAATCGCAATGTTAGCAATAACCCCGTAGGCCGCTACGCCGGTATTCCCACTCAGGCGCATGGTAATAAAGTTAAAAGTCATCATCACAACGCCTGTGGCCAACTCGGTGATTAAAGACGGCACGCCGCAGGAGAGAATATCCATGGCCGTCCGCACAGAAACTGCGGCTTTTTCCAGGTGAAAGCTGTTTTTTCCTTGAATTAAAAATGTAGACAGAATCAAAAGACTAATGACCGGTGCCAAGCCGGTTGCGAACACCGCACCAAAAATCCCCATATTAAGTGGAAAGATAAAAATATAATCCAGAACTATATTTGAGAGGCTGCCCGCAACCATTGCAAGCATAGAGAGCTGAGGCGCGCCGTCGTTTCTAACAAAGCATAGGAAAATATTGTTGAAGATAAAAAGCGGTGAAAAGAGCAGGAGCACCCGCAAATAGGTGCGGCACATGTCAAAGACATCTTTATCGGCCCCCAGCGTGGCGGCAATGGATTCAGATAAAAAAAGGCCGACGGCAAAGAACGCGATGGAAAAAAACAGCGCCATAAAAACGGTGCCAGTAAAGGCGCGGTTGGCTTTTTTTAGATCGTTCTGGCTTTTTAAAATGGTGTATTTGGTCGCGCCGCCCATGCCCAGCATTAGCCCACAGGCGAGAATCAGGCTGTATACCGGAATTGCAAGATTTAAGGCCGCCAGACCGTTGGTGCCCAATCCCAGCGCTACAAAATAAGTATCGGCCAGAATATAGCACGAAAGCCCAATCATGCCGAGCACATTAAGCGACGTATATCTTGCAAATTCCTTTAAATTGGCTCTGTTTTTCAAGTTAAACCCTCCATACAAGCATAAAACGCCAGCGCTTCATATCTTGCATGGCCTAACGATATGAAGTCTGGCGCCTAAATTCCCCACCCGGCGGTAAAGAAAAAGTGCATTATATTTTATTGTTACATTAGCAAGCGTACTATACCAT
>DATMYZ010000435.1:0-6143 GCA_035560675.1 Clostridia bacterium | reverse complement strand
AAGTCAAGTGGTAGGGAAAATTAACCGCTGAGAAATTATGGCATGAAAAACGCAGCCCTCGCCCAAGAGGCGAAGGCTGCGTAGGAAATGTTATTTAGAGGCCAGACCCTGCATTTCAAGGAATTCGTCGTAGGTGCACATGCGGTCGATGCAACCCTCGTCGGTAATCTGAATAATGCGGTTAGCGACAGTCTGAATAAACTGATGGTCGTGCGAAGAGAACAAAATGACGCCCTTAAAGTCTATCAGCCCATTGTTCACGGCAGTGATTGATTCAAGGTCAAGGTGGTTGGTGGGCTGGTCAAGCATGAGCACATTTGAGCCGGAAAGCATCATACGTGAGAGCATGCAGCGTACTTTTTCGCCGCCTGAGAGGACCTTGACCGCCTTGGTTACCTCGTCGCCAGAAAAAAGCATCCGCCCTAAAAAGCCGCGCAGATAGCTTTCGGAATCATCGGAGGAATACTGGCGCAGCCACTCGATAAGATTGAAGTCGCAATCGTTGAAGAAAGCAGAAATATCTTTCGGAAAGTAGGATTGCGAGGTGGAAAGACCCCATTTAAAGCTGCCCTCATCGGGTTTAATCTCTTCAATAAGTATTTGAAACAGCGTTGTTGCGGCCTGCTCGTTCTCGCAGAGAATAGCAACCTTATCTTCGCGGTTAAGCCTGAACGAAACGTTGTTAAGCACCTTGACGCCGTCCACTGTTTTTGAAAGCTTTTCGACTTGTAGTGTCTCTTTACCAATTTCGCGGTCGGGCTTAAACGATACCCACGGGTAACGTCGCGACGAAGCAGGCAACTCCTCCACGGTCAGCTTTTCAATCAGCTTTTTGCGCGAGGTGGCCTGTTTGGATTTGGACTTATTGGCTGAGAAGCGCTCAATGAATTTTTGCAGATCCTTGATTTTGTCTTCACTCTTACGATTCTGGTCCTTCATCATCTGCTGTATCAGACGGCTGGATTCATACCAGAAATCGTAGTTTCCGACATACATTTTGATCTTACCAAAGTCCACGTCCACTGTGTGGGTGCAAACGGTATTCAAAAAGTGCCGGTCGTGAGAAACAACGATGACCGTACCAAAAAAGTCAAGTAGAAAATCTTCCAGCCAGTTGACAGAGGTCACGTCCAGATGGTTGGTCGGCTCATCGAGCAGCACGATCTCAGGACGGCCAAAAAGTGCCTGTGCCAGCAATACCTTGACCTTTTCGCCACCTTGCAGTGTACGCATCTCGGCATAGTGCAGCTCGCTGTTAAGCCCTAAGCCTTGTAAAAGCTGTGCCGCTTCGGTCTCGGCTTCCCAACCGTTCAGCTCGGCGAATTCACCTTCGAGTTGCGAGGCTTTTTCGCCGTCTGCGTCGGTGAAATCCTCCTTGGCGTAGAGCACTTCCTTTTCCTGCATGATTTCGTAAAGGCGCGGGTTGCCCATAAAAACAGTATCCATCACCGTGTACTGATCATATTGGAAATGGTCCTGCTTTAAAACCGACATGCGGGTGCCTTCGCCGATGGTCACCTGGCCAGTACTGCTTTCAAGTTCGCCGGAGAGAATGCGCAAAAAAGTAGATTTTCCAGCGCCGTTTGCCCCGATAACGCCGTAGCAGTTGCCCGGCGTAAATTTTAAGTTCACATTGTCAAAAAGTTTTGTGCCGCCAAATTGCAGCCCGAGATCCGTCACCGTTATCACTGTTTAACCGCCTTTTCTCATTTCAAATTGCTTTTAAGCATTCATTATGACAGCATAGCAAACCTCGGCGCACATGTCAAATGCCAAGTGTAATTTTGCAGCACGTTTGCTAATGTTTTTGCATAAAAAAGCACGGTACCTTGCTTTGGGCAAAGCACCGTGCTGTAAAATGTAATACTGTTATGTAGGCTAAACCTGTAGCGCTTCAAGCTCGTTGGTGCCAAGCAGGCGCTGGGCGTCAATAAGCAGTGCAACCTTCTTTTCAAGCTTTGCAATGCCGGTGACGTAACTGTTTTTGGAAGAAGCCATTTTGGGTGGTGGCGCAATGAGATCATCCTCAATATTGGTGACCTCGTCCACTTCGTCCACAATAAAGCCGACGGATGAGTCATGAATGCTGGTTACGATAATGCAGGTGCGTTCACTATATTCCGCTTCAGGCTGGTTTAAGCGCAGACGAATATCAATGACCGGGATGATCTGCCCGCGCAGATTGATGACACCCTTGGCATAGGTTGGAAATTCAGGCATAGGGGTAATTTCCTGCATGCCAACAATCTGTACAACCAGAGAGATCGGAATACCAAACAGCTGCCCGAAGGTCCAAAAGGTCAGATATTTGCCTTTCATTTCATCAGCTGACGCGCTGAGAGCAGAAATAAAATTCTCGTGGTTCAAAAGAAGTCCTCCTCTCAAATATGAGCACCCAAAACGCTAAACCCAACCTCACCGGGGCGGGTAACAAGTCACTTTATGTCATAATAGCATAAACAAGGTGCAAAAGCAACATAAAGTGTGACATATTAAGCAAAAAATGGACGGTTTACAAGAAGATGTTACCTGTTGTTACCGATAGGAAATAAGCTCCTCGGCAGATTTGCGGCGTGGCGCGGCGACCACCCCCTTGGGATAGCCAAGCGCGACGATGGCGGCAAGCTGCTGACCTTCCGGTAAGCCAAACAATTCCTCTACCTTTTTTTCGTCAAAAATGCCCATTATGACGGTGCCAACACCCTTGGCATGTGCAGCAAGGCAAAAAGTTTGGGTTGCGATGCCTGCGTCGAACATTTCCCAACGGTCGCCCTTTGAAGTGGAAAAAGAGCCGTCCCGTTCAAAGCCTGAGCGCCCGCTGACCATCGTAACTAGCACAAGCGCAGGGGCGCGTTTCATGGTGGCGGAATTCGGCGCAAATCCCATGACGCACTGCTCGGCGAGCAGGTCTATAGAATCCCGGTTTTCCACCACGATATAACGGGCGATCTGGCTGTTTTTCCAGGAGGGTGCAAATGCGGCTGCCTCAATAATCTCCTCTAAGAGTGCGTGCGGTATGGCGGTATCTTCAAAATCGCGTATGCTGCGTCGCTCTTTAATGCATTCAAAAACATCCATCATATGATGATCCTCCATAGTTATCTAATTTTTGATGTATATTATTAAAATCCTACCATAAACCTTCGCGCTCCGCAAGCGATTCGGGACAGTAATGCAGAGAACAGACTTAACTTTTGGAGGCCTTTGTCGATTGTTCCATTAAGAGTTATTAAAACCAACAAAACACAAAGGGCGGATTTGTGATGATAATCAGTCAAGTGACAAACGGCGGTTATTATGTCAAGAGCACTGCCGATTCCAGCGCAGTAAAAACCACAGACAGCAGCGCCGCGGTGGAGCAGCAAACCACTGCCGGGCAGAGCAACGAAGACAGCTTTGTTAGAAACCAAACGAGCGAAAAAACCGATACAACTGATTGCCGCTCATTCAAAAAACTTAGTGCCAGCCAGATTAAGGCACTTAAAGACCAGCGTGACGAAAGCATGCAACGGCTGGTGACCGAGATGCTGAGCAAACAGGCGGAGAAAGCCGAAACAGCGGTAAGTACAGCGCTTGAAAGGTTTTCGGATACAGCGGGAAACGGTCTGAGTGACTGGATGTCGCAGCTCCTGGATCCGCAGGATACCTGTGAAGCAGCGGCGCAGGCAATTTCAATGGATGGCGAGTGGGGCGTCAACGCCGTGGCAACCCGACTGCTAGATATGGCGGTTTCGCTTTCGGGCGGGGATGTTTCTAAAATTTCTGAGCTGCGCAGCGCTGTGGAAGCGGGCTTTAAGGCTGCTGGAGCCGTGTTTGGCGGCGATCTGCCGAGTGTTTGTCAGGATACTTATACCGAAACAATGAATCGCTTTGACTATTGGGCTGAGAACGGCGGCCTTGACGGCTATGTGATGGCAGATTAATGCGCCACTAAAGAATGACAATTTCGCAGTTTTTACTTCCCGCGGCATCTTTGCCGCAAAGGAAAGGGCGGCCTTTCGCTGCATAGCGCGATTTTATGGGCTACCTCCACTTAAAATGTCCCTTTATGAGAATAATATGAGCTTGGCTCTGTAACCCGAAACGCTGCCGCGGGGATGTAATGCTCCTGCGTCTACTCAATGTGTTGTCGGAAGAAACTTTTATTTTTGCTCAAGAATTGACAATCGGGCTCAATTGCAATAAAATAAGAATAGTAGAAGTAATGGAGGTGACAATGAATGGACACAACAGGTGGTCATAGTAGTCAGACTGGAAAGCCGCCTTTACGATGGTACATTCATTGTCCTGTCTTTGCTGATTAAGGAATGAGTGCGCCCTGTTTTGGTAACTTTCTAATTTGATATACATTGACGCCGATGACCTCAAAAATTTTTGCGGTCATTTTTTGCTGCCTAAAAAGGGAATGCTTTAATATGTGCCTTGGCAGCAGAACGGGAAATGTCATTGAATTAATCATGCGCCGCCGTGTTCAAACGGTATTTTGTGTTGCCGCGGCGCAAAGAAGGGGAGGGAAAGTTATTGGGGAGTTGCAGACCCTTTTAGGGTTAATTGACGAAAAAAGATTTCTTCAGGTCCGCCGTATTATTCAGGAAATGCACGTGGTGGACTTTGCGGAGGCTATCGGAGAATATTCGGAAGATCCGCGTGTGCTGCTGTTATTCAGATTGCTGCCAAAGGAAATGGCGGCCGAGGTATTTGCCTATCTGGAACGCGATTTGCAGCAGCGAATTGTAGAGGGCATTACGGATAAAGAACTTTCTGGCATTCTTGACGAACTGTTCATGGATGATACGGTTGATTTTCTAGACGAGATGCCGGCTTCTATTGTCAAACGCGTCATCAAAATATCTGATCCGGATACCCGCAGGCAGATTAATCTGCTGCTTATGTATCCGGAGGCTTCAGCGGGTAGTCTGATGACTATCGAATTCATGGAGGTTGACCGCAACTGGAACGTCTTATGCGCCATTGAGGAAGTTCGCCGTCAGAGTGCAGAAAAAGAGTCTATTTCGCTGCTGTTCGTCACAGATCAAAGCCGTAGGCTAGAAGGCACTATCCGTCTACGCGATGTACTCGCTTCGCGTGACAATGAATTGATTGGCGACATTATGGAAACCGACATCATCTCAGTCAAGACGCACGACGACCAGGCTGTTGTGGCAGAAATATTTAAAAAGTATGATTTGCTCTCCATGCCGGTTGTAGATAACGAAAACCGACTTGTGGGCATCATCACTATTGATGACGTCGTGGACGTTATGGAAGAGGAGACGACCGAAGACTTCTATAAAATGGCCGCTATGGAGCCTATGGACGAGGACTACATGCAGGCCGGTGTTTTCACGCTGGCCAGAAAACGCATTGTCTGGTTGTTGGTGCTGATGATTTCTGCCACCTTTACAGGCATGATCATCCAGAACTATAACAGCGCACTGGCAGCCAACTTGCTGCTTTCCTCCTTTATTCCCATGCTGATGGACACCAGCGGTAACGCTGGCAGCCAGACCTCTGTTTCGGTTATCCGCAGTCTGGTTCTTGGGGAAGTGGAGGTTTCGGATATTCTGACAGTTCTTTGGAAGGAGTTTCGAGTTGGCATCGTTGTCGGTGTGATTATTGCTGCGGTCAATTATCTGCGTATTGCGTTGATGTATCATGATACGGGCGTTGCGGCGGTGGTTTCGGTGACGATATTTTTTGCAGTAGTGGCGGCCAAAATTGTTGGCTGCACGTTGCCGATGATCGCCACAAAGCTCAAGCTGGACCCTGCGCTGATGGCAAGCCCGATGATTACTACTATTGTGGACGCTATGTCGCTGCTTGTTTATTTTAACGTGGCCATTCGAATTTTGCCCGGAATGACGCCCTGAACAACACAACATTTCAAACTGTAAAAAACCTGCTGCGACAGTTTGTCGCAGCAGGTCAGTCTGTCGAAGAACCCGGATTACGCAGCGGCGCAAACCGGGTTCCGGCTATATTTAAGCCTAAAAAAAGAATAGCGGAAACGGAACAAAGAAGTCCTCCACTTCCATTTGGCTAGCTTTTTGAGATTCATGGCAGCAAATTTAAGCTTCACCCAGTTGGTCACCTGAGTGAGGCTTCGGTACTGCGTATAACGCATGGCGTGTTTTTCCTTGGCG
>DATMYZ010000434.1:0-3400 GCA_035560675.1 Clostridia bacterium | reverse complement strand
GTCCCCACTTTCGCGTCGAGGCGCACAAAGTGTGCCGGATAGCTCGCCCGAAGACGACAAAACGGGCAAACATGCCCGTTTTGCGAAGCTTGGCATAAAAGACGGAGCATCGCACAGACTTTTTTGGCAAGCCGAGCAGTCTGTCGAAAAATCACGCTAAAGGCGTGGCTTTTTGGTATAATAAAAAAAGCGAGGGGGAGGCGAAGTGGAAGACTGGAAAAAGAACGGACGCCGAGACGTTGTCATGGTAGATATAGAAGCGTTGGTGCCAAAGGACCATCTGCTGCGGAAAGTAGAACGTGTCATGGATTATGAGTGGCTTTATAACCGCCTAAGTCCTTACTACTGCCATGATCAGGGAAGGAATGGAACAGACCCTGTTGTACTGGTGAAGATGGTGCTGATCCAGCATCTGTTCGGTATACCCTCTTTGCGGCAGACTCACCAGCGGATTAAGGATACCCTGTCATACCGCTGGTTTCTGGGCTACAGTCTTCTGGATGAAATACCGCACTTTGCAACGGTGAGCTACGCCTTCTGCAAGCGCTTTCCGCCTGAATTGGCTACAGAGATATTTGAACATATCCTCAACAAAGCGATTAATAACAGGATGATAGACCCGAGCAGCATATTTATTGACGGGACGCACATCAAAGCCTCGGCGAATAAGAAGAAGCATCAAAAAGAGATGGTGGCAAAAACGGCAAAGATCTACGAGGAACAGCTTCGTGCAGAGGTGAATGCCGACCGTGAAAAGCTGGGGAAACCACCGATAGAAGACGACGGTGACGATGAGCCGCCTAAGATGGAAAAGACCGCGTCCACCACTGACCCAGACTGCGGAATGTTCGTTAAGGGTGAGCACGAGAGGCAGTTTGCCTATGAGGCTCACCCAGTGTGCGGGCGACACGGCTTTGTTTTGGGCGTAGAGGTAACAGCGGGTAATGTGCATGACAGTGTGGCCTGGGATTCAATATACGACAGGGTAAGCAAAAAGTTTGATATCAATTTTGTGACGATGGATGCCGGATATAAGACCCCATGGATCGCGAAGAAAATATTTGTGGACGAGAAACTTCCCATTCTCCCGTACACAAGGCCCAAAGGCAGTAAAGAGCAATACAAACCATGGGAATATCTATACAATCTTGAAAATGATACATACGCCTGCCCTCAAGGTGGCGTTCTGCGCCACACCACAACAGACAGAGATGGAAAGAAAATCTATCGTTCAACCCCAAAGTATTGCGTAAATTGTCCACACAAAAAACGATGCGGTGCCAACGCAAAAGGGCAGACGGTGCTCTCGCACCATATTTGGCAAGAGTATCTGGAATTGGCGGAGCAGCTGCGAAAACCAGAGTGGGCCAGAGAAATTTACGCCATGCGAAAACAAACGATAGAGCGTGTGTTTGGAGACGCTAAGGAAAAGCACGCCATGCGTTATACACAGCACAGAAGCTTGACCCGAGTGACATAATGGGTACGGCTTAAGTATGCTACCATGAATCTAAAAAAGCTGGCAACTGGGGCTTGGAACATCCCTTGCTTTTCTCACATTTTTCTTGTTTGGTTGCCGTTTAAGCAAAAAACCGGTTTTCACAACTTAAATACGGCCGTTCTTTGACAGACTGAACACCACAAGCTTAGCTGGTGGTGTTGTCGCATGCGGGCGAGCAATCCATGGCACTTTATGCGCCTCAACTCGAAAATGAGACTCATCATCCCCCTTTTACACTTTTCCCCCGATGCTATGCTAAATATAAGCTACTTCTATGACAGTATGCCACCCGTCAGGCGAGTGATTTTTGATATACAAAAAAAGCAGCCAAAAAACGGCTGCTTTTTTTTAGAAGCGAAACGAACTTATTTATTCAGCGGAGAAGCGGCCAGTACGGCTGCTTCATCCTTAATGATATCGGTTTCTATCTGAAGAATCTTTTCTTTCATCTCAGAAACGTAGACTTCATCTTTGATAGATCCCAGGTTAATCTTGACGTTCAGCAGGGCACCTAACACCGCAGTGCGCGTCATCATGGCGCTAACTAAGCCGTCGGTAACTGCATTGGCATTACCCTTTTTGACCAGAATATTAGCCATGGGCATAATTTTCGCCGCGGTTACAGCGACGCAAAGCGGTACCTCTGCCGCCTTTTTCAGCGCGTCCTGCATAGCCTGACGGCGAACGGCTTTTTCTTCCTCGGTTTCCTTTGGCAGAGCCATCGCGTCCATATAAGCATTGAACGATGTGCTGTCGCGGGTAATTTCATCCAGCAGCTCGGTACGAAGCGCAGCCGCCTGAGGAATCAGTGCGGTCATCTCATCTACAACCGTTTCGTAGCCTTTTTTTCCGACGGTCAATTGTGCGACCATCTCTGCTAGAGAAGCTGCCAAAGCACCGGCAAGTGCCGCAACACTGCCGCCACCGGGCGCGGGTTCGTTTGATGCGGTTGTGGCGCAAAACACCTCAAGGGTCATATTTTTCATTTCCATGGAAATTCCCTCCCGATTTTATGATTTAAAGGCGGGTTTCGAGTACCTGATCCATGCTAAAGTTTTCTATTTGCAGGTAGTACTCTGCGCAGTCAACTAGAGCAGCCATCGGGGTCAGGCCAATGACTTCGCTGCCGACAACATTGACGCCATAGCGGCGAGCTTCCATCTTAACGGTTTCAAATACGCGATAAATTGCGCTCTTGGTATAGTCGGTCAGGTTCATAGAAACCTGTGCGATATTGCGGTCTTCAAGCATAACGCCCATTGCTTTTACAAAGCGAAAGCCGCCATTTATAAAACGAACCTTATGGGCGATTTGGGTTGCAATTTCAAGATTGGACGTATCAAGG
The DNA here is from genome assembly GCA_035560675.1 of Clostridia bacterium. Classification (GTDB taxonomy): domain Bacteria; phylum Bacillota; class Clostridia; order Oscillospirales; family Ruminococcaceae; genus Yanshouia. Next base: position 554 of record DATMYZ010000434.1, on the reverse strand, counting down.
TTGATGTTAAAAGCGATAAGTGGCATACGTGCGCCAATAGCGGTTACGCCGGCAGTGGGGTGGATGGTCTCAGGGCCGAAGTCGGGCTTCCACTTGGCATCCTTCATCTTCTCGGTCATGCCTTCGAACTGGCCTTTGCGGATATCAGACAAGTTGGCGCGGTGCGGTGCCGTTGCAGATTTCTCATAAAGGAAAGTCGGAACGCCAAACTTTTCTCCGACCGCAGCAGCAACTTCCTTGGCGATCTGATCAGCCTCTTCGACTGTGCAGTTTCGAATCGGAATAAAGGGCACAACGTCGGTAGCGCCCATACGAGGATGCTGACCTTCATGCTTAGTCATATCAATCAGTTCGGCAGCGATGCCAATAGCTTCGATAACGGCGTCACGAACCGACTCGGGTTCACCAACAACGGTGACCACGCAGCGGTTATGGTCCTTGTCGGTGCTGTAATCCAGCAGCTTGACATTTTCTTTACTGCGGAATGAAGAAACAATTTTTTCGACCTTATCAAGGTCACGACCCTCACTGAAGTTTGGTACGCATTCCAGGAT
>DATMYZ010000433.1:0-3978 GCA_035560675.1 Clostridia bacterium | reverse complement strand
CATTAAAAGCGCTCGGTTTTGATAAAAAAATAATTCTAGCCGGTCAATTTAATGCGGCTTATGATGACGCCAGTAAAAGGGGGTAAATATGGCAGCACGCAAAATGATTTTGGTTGTTGACGACAGCAACATTAACCGGCAGATTCTTTGCAAGATATTGTCTGACGATTATGACATTTTACAGGCGGAAAACGGTAGAAAAGCGTTAGTCTTGCTTGAACAGCACGGTGGACGAATTTCTGTCATTCTGCTAGATATTGCCATGCCCGTTATGAATGGCTATGAGTTTTTAGATACGGTTCAGTCACTGCCTAAGTATTCGGGCATTCCAATAATGGTGATGACGCAGCATGAAGGCGAAGAAACCGAGATAGCCGCTCTTTCTCTGGGCGCATCTGATTTTTTAACAAAGCCCTATCGCCCGACAATTATCCGGCAAAGAGTTGCCAATATTATAAAACTGCGTGAAACGGCTTCGCTTGTCAATGCCGTTGAGCGTGATGCGCTCACAGGTGCCTATAATAAAGACGAATTTTACCGGCGTGCCGCCGAGATGCTGGCAAAGGAGCCGCTGAGAAGCTTTTTTATCATTTCGGTCGATGTTGAGCGGTTTAAGCTGGTTAACGATCTTTTCGGTGCCGACGAGGGTGACAAGCTGTTAAAATATATCGCCAATCTCTTGCAGATGAGCGTTTCTGAAGACGGACTTTGTGGCAAGTTGAGCGGTGACATCTTTTTTGCGATGATTCCCGAAGACCGATGCGACGATATTAAGAACCATGTCTTTGGCTTTATGACCAACGCTATAAAGGATTACCCACTGAATATCAGCCTCACTTTAAAATATGGCGTTTACCGCGTGAAGCATCGCAACGTGCCCATTAATGTGATGTGCGATCGCGCAAAGTTGGCTGCAGACTCTGTTAAGGGCAAGTATGATGTTGATTTCGCCTACTATGAAGAATCACTGCGGGATGTCTTGCTGGCAGAACAGCAGATTATAAACGATATGAAGATGGCGTTGCGCAACAGAGAATTTGTTGTCTATTTTCAACCGATATATGATTTGACAACTGAAACAATGGCAAGTGCAGAGGCATTGGTTCGATGGCTGCATCCCCAAAAGGGGTTAATCCCACCAAGCCAGTTTATTCCGCTGTTTGAAAAGAACGGGTTTATAACCGACCTGGATATTTATGTATGGGACTACACTTGTCGGATGATTCGAGAGTGGATTGACAGTGGCTACAGTGTTGTGCCAATAGCGGTTAACGTTTCGCGCATGGATATTTACAACCCAAACCTGCCCGATATTTTGATGGGTATTATCGGTAAATATGGGCTGACACCGCAGCATGTCAGTCTGGAGATTACTGAAACAGCCTATACCGAAAGCCCCAGGCAGCTGATAAAAGCTGTGCGTGTGCTGCACGAGCTGGGATTTACCGTTGAGATGGACGATTTCGGTTCGGGCTATTCCTCTTTGAATATGCTCAGTGAGCTGACGCTGGATCTGCTGAAGATTGACATGCAGTTTTTGCACAGCCATACAAAAGAGAACCGTAAGGGGAATATTCTCAACTTTATTATCAGCCTTGCCAAATGGCTGGGCCTTTCGGTCGTGGCCGAAGGCATTGAAACGCATGCGCAGCTGACATTTTTGCGCGGTATGGGCTGTAATTACGGGCAGGGATTTTATTTTTCTCAGCCGCTGACCGAGGATGCCTTTAGCAACCTTTTACATACAGGTCCACGAGAGGAAATCATAAGGGAACCTGAATTTTTAGACTTGGTCACGCTCGAAGAAATCTGGAATCCTCTCTCGTCATTTAATGTGATATTCAATAGCTGCATGGGCGCTCTGGCTATTTATGAATGTGTCGGAGAGAATGTCAAGTTTATCCGCGGAAATGACTGCTTCTTTCAGACGCTGGGCCTCTGCCGAGAAAAGTTCAGTAGAATTGCTTACAAAATAATCGATTATATTCATCCTGATGATAAACCCGAATTTCTAAAGCAGCTGGTTCGCGCCAGATGTGGTTGTTCCGAGCAAGAGAGCGTTAGCAGATGGTATACTTCTCTCAATCGTATCGCCATACGATGGCTGAACATCCGGCTTAAGGGCCTGCACAGTACGGGAGACAGGTCACTGCTGCTGCTGGCTGTCATCGATGTGACACCGCGTATGCAGATAAAGTCGCGCAATGCCGGATCGCCAAATGAGCTGGTCAATCAGCGCACTTTCTTCGAAACACGCTATGGCTACGTTTCAATCGGCATGGCTCAGTTTGAGCCAGACGGGCGCTTTGTGTGCGTCAACGCGAACACCGCTATGCTGCATATGCTGGGATTTGCTGATGCTGAGGACTTTTTTGCCCATCCGAAGTGCTTCTTGGACTATGTTGCCCCGCGGTGGAAGGAGAATGTCGAAGCCGAGTTGTTGCGGCTTGCCCAATTAGGGGAGGCTCACGCCGCAGATATGGAATATGAGTTTCTTAACCGAGAAAAGCAAAAGCATTGGGTGAAAAATTCTGTTTGCATCGTCGGGTTCGGTACAACTCGACTGATACAGTGCGCCATAACGCTGCTGCCCCGAACCGAGCGCCATGAGGCCAAAGATGCTGTCTCGCTGGTCTGAAATTGACCTTGCGTTATAAAGCCGATAGCTTAACGGTGGTTTTTTCGCTGCTATATGGGGCGTTGCTGCCGTCAGACTTTGAAGTGTTAACTAAAATCTGTAGAAGATGACAGATTTTATGGTGGTGTGTATACGCATCTATCTTAAAGAAAGCATTCAAAAGGTCCGCGAAACGCAGAAGCGTTTGCGGACCTTTTGAATGCTTTAAGTTTTTAAAACGCTGACTAAACAACGTTCATCATTAGGTTTATCAGGTAAGATACCAGCGGGATGGTGACCATACTAGCCGTGGTTGTGGCAAAAACAGCCATCGTGGCATACTCGTAGTCGGTGCCGTTGTTTCGCGCGAGAATAGACATAGTGAATAGACAGGGCAGCGCCTAGAAAGCGTCAGAGCCATGCGCGCCAAGGGGTTTAAGAAGTTGCCGAATAAGCCAGTGATTCCAAAAACAAGCAATGGCATCAGAATCATCTTAAAGCCGATGATGGAAAAGATGCCGTTCATGTAAGTGAGGCGTTTAATGTTGAGGGTGGCCAGTGTGCCACCGATGAAAATCATCGCAATGGCTTTTGAAGACTTACCCACATCGGTCAGCACATCCATGATCAGGTTATCGGGGTGCCAATCGAGTGCAATCATAACAATAGCAATAAAAAATGCAATCATGGTCGGAATGGTCAGTACCTTTTTAATCGATGCGAGATTCAGCGACCGCTGTTCCTCGATGGGGTATGACAGATTTTCACAAATAGTCCATAAGACGCACTGATCTACAAAATAGATGGAGGACATATAAATGCCGACACTGTCCCCAAGAGTGGTCAGAATTAAAATCATGCCCATAACGCCAATGTTGCCCATGACATATTGCACAATATGTACCTACGCAGTATTTGGAGGCATTTTGCAAAGCTTGGCTGTCAGCACGGCACCGAGTGTCAAAAGAGCATACCAGAACGGCAAAAACGTCAGCAGAGGCAGTGCCTGCAGTAGCATGACACGCGTGGTTGAATCCGAAAGACTTGTTATTAGAAAAGCGGGCAGGGTAATATTCATGGCGAAAGCCGACAGCGTTCCAAGACTTTCGGCGTTAAATATGCGCACTTTAACCGCAACAAAGCCAATGGTAAGCAGAGTCAGAATTTTGCGGCCTCGACTAGGATTACAGAGACATCCAGCTGCATGACGACACCTCATTTTTGTTAGTGTGTTTATTATAGAAGCTTGCCTTGAGTTGGTCAACTGCGTGGCTTGCAATAAATCGGGGCAAAATAGTCAAAAGTTTAAATAAAGGTGTTTTTTAGCTTTACATGGATTTAACATCAAGCCGCTTTTAGAC
>DATMYZ010000432.1:0-11339 GCA_035560675.1 Clostridia bacterium | reverse complement strand
GGCATGGATGCCGAGCGCATATTTTCTCTGGCTACCCTTCGTTTTCTTTAATGATATATTTTCCTTGGTTATTCTGTTGTTTGGAGTGATCACCCAGAAGCTGTTCCGGCCAAAGCTTGCCATTGTTTATAAGAGCTTTTTAAAAGAACTTGCTTTAATGCTGGAAAGAGCATTTCTGGAATTTACAATTACGCCCTATCGTGCTTATATCGCCAATGATGCAATTGTCAGAACGCTCTATCGTCTCTTTATCAGCAAAAAAAATCTGCTCCGCTGGAACACGGCGGAAGCGGTGGATGCTGCTATTGTTAATACCAGGAAGGGTTATTTTCTGACCATGTGGAGCTCTCTTATTCCAGCGTGTGCCCTTGTGTTTTTTTTGTTTACTAGGTATTTTAGTTCATTAGGAACCCTTCTGACTGTGCTCGTTGCAGCCGACTGGGGCGCTGCCTTTGAAATTGCACACTGGATTAGCCGGCCGGAAAAGAAGCATCATCCAAAGAATGAAGCACAGGACAATACGTTGCTTCTGGACACCGCCCGAAGAACCTGGTTGTTTTTTAAGGCGTTTTCTGCCAAAGAAAATAACTGGCTCTGTCCGGATAATTATCAGATTTCAATGGTTGAAAAAGTTAGCGACAAAACATCACCAACCAATATTGGGCTTCAGTTTCTGGCAATACTGTCCGCCAGAGATCTGGGTTTTGAAACGCTGAGTGCAACAGTTGAAGGTGCGGAAAATCTCATGGAAACCGTTCAGAAAATGCTCAAATGGAAGGGACATCTCTATAACTGGTATCATATTAAATCTCTGGAGGTGCTCAACCCTGACTATATATCAACCGTAGACAGTGGTAATTTTATGGGACATCTAGTCGTTCTGAAAAACGGCCTTTTAGATCAGATCGACAAGCCGGTTTATCCGGATCATTTTATGTCTGAGCTTAGAATTGCGGTTGAGAACAGCAATGAGGAAATTAAGCTAAGAACCGGCCATTCTGCCGGATACAGGCTTAAAAACAGCTATCAGAGCATAGGTGAGCTAATAAAGGATATTGCAAATATCTGGGAAAACTTAAACGAAAGAAAACTGAACCCGGCTGCAAATTACCCTTGGACCAGACACTTGATGAGCCTTATTGACAGTACTGTCAATGAAGCTGCGGCTTTGAAGCTGAAGGAAGAGCGCTTTTCATCTTATCCTGCGCTTGGCGGTGTTGCAGCGGAAGATAATATCTTTGCGGATAGCATGATCAGTCGTATCAAAGCACTTTGTGATAAAATAGACTGCCTTTTGGCAAATGTTGACCTCGGGTTTCTATTTAACGATAAGAGAATGCTGTTCCATATAGGGTATCATGTGTCTTCGAATACGCTCGATGACAGCTGCTATGACCTGATGGCATCGGAATCAGCGCTCACGAGCTTTCTTGCTATAGCTATGGGGAAAGTGCCGCTAAAGCATTGGTATAAATTGGGCAGACCTATGACCATCGTCAAGGGCATTCCTTGCTTTGTATCTTGGAGCGGTACGATGTTTGAATATCTGATGCCAAATCTCGTATTCAAAGAATATGAAGATTCCGTCTATGCACAGACTTCCAGGGCGGCGGTGATTCAGCATATCAAATATGCCCAGGAGGCAGGCATACCGTGGGGGATATCAGAATCGCAGTATTATCGGTTTGACTTGAACTCTAACTACCAGTACAAGGCTTTTGGTGTACCAAAGATCAGACTTCAGCCGGTCCGTAAGAATTCTCTGGTGGTTGCACCCTATGCGACAATGCTGGCACTGGATATCGCAGGAGACGACTGCATGAGAAATCTAAAACGACTGAAGGAATTAGGTGCCTACGGCGCTTATGGTTTCTACGAGTCTGTTGATTTTAACTTTCCGAATTCTGTGGACCTAACACCTTATTGTATTGTAAAATCCTATATGGCTCATCATCAGGGAATGAATCTGGCCGCCATTAATAATTATCTGAATGCGGGTATCCTGCGGGAGCGGTTTCACGCTGAGATGATGATAAAGGCATCAGAAGTGTTGCTGGAAGAAAAACGCCAGTCCTATTTGATATCTGTGGCCAGAAAGGGATATACAATAAAAATCGGAAAGCCCCTTTTTAAAGAGGATAATTACACGAATCGGTATGTCAACAGCACGGGCGTTAACGCGCCTGTTGTGAACTATCTATCAAACGGTAAGTATGCTTTGATGATCACGTCGGATGGGGATGGCTTCAGTAAATATGAGGATCGGATGCTGTACCGATGGCGATCGGATATTTACGCCAATACAGGTCATTATATCTATATTAAGGATGTAGAAGAGGGAAAGATCTGGAGTGCCGCCTATCATCCTACGAAAACGGAACCTGAAGATTATCAGGTGGTTTTCTGCCCGAACCAAGCGGAATTTAAACGCCGGGATGGGGATATCTCAACAGAAATGATTGTCAGCTTGGATGCGGACCATAACTTTGAGATACGTAAGGTGACGTTTACCAATCACGGTCATAAAGAAAAGCGGTTGGAAGTGACCAGTTATCTAGAGGTAGTGGATGATACCCACTTGGCTGAGTTAAGCCATCCTGCGTTCAATAAGCTCTTTTTGGAAAGTGAATATCTTGAAGAAGAGGGAATCTTTCTCGCTAAAAGACGCCAAAAGAAGCAAGATGATCATCCATATGTGATGCACATGGTCAAAACAGCAGCAAAACTATGTAAAACATTAGAATACGAAAATGACAGAAAACGCTTTATCGGAAGAAATAATACGCTGGAGAACCCCGATTCTGTGGTTAATAGCATTGCTGTTGTCAATAATTCGAGCTTTTGTAATGATCCAATTATGAGCCTGAGGGCGCAATTCTGCTTGGGAGAGGGAGAAACAGCCTGTTTTTCTTTCTTTACCGGTGTGTGCAGCAGTAAGGAAGAAGCAATAAAAATAGCAGAAGAATTGAGTGTCAGTTACCGGATTGATGATATTCTGGAAAAATTCAGGCTTCAAAAGAATTTGGAGTTAAAGTATCTGGAGATTACAAGAATCCAACTAAATGCGTTTCAGGATTTGATCAGCCCTATTTTTTATCCTGCGGGTATTTATCGAAGGCCGAACGAAAATATAAGACGCAACTTTATGAACCAGAGTTTTTTATGGAAATTCGGCGTTTCCGGAGATAATCCTATTTTGCTCTTAGTGGTTCGGTCAATTGAAGCGGAAAGAATCGTAAAAGATGTATTAAAAGCTTACGAATATCTGAGGATTAACCGTGTTTTGGTGGACCTGATCATCTTAATTGATTCAAAGCATGGTTATCTTCAAGAGGTGGATGATTTAATAAACGATATGACAAGCTCCCTTCGAATTTATGATTTTGGTAATGAGAGGCCAAGCTTCTTTACACTGCGCACGTATGAGATGAAACCGGCGGAGATTGATTTGCTGTATACGGTAGCGCGTGTTGTATTTACAGAGAAGGCTGGTATTCATTTTTCCAATGTGAAAGAAAATCCTTAAGAGTTACTGCTATAATTAGGGCTTAATTTGTAAATAAAAAAACGACGAATAATTGACTGTAAAAGCGTCGCTTTAGGAAAAAACGCAGGAATACCGACTGTATTCCGAGCGCTTTTGACACAGAAGCTGCCTTTTATAGTAGAAATAGATGATGTTTTGATTTTACAAACAGTCCTAGCCTTAAAGGGGGAAAAGCCTTTGGATCCAGTATACGCACCAACAGCACAGGAGAAAGAAATAGAGAATTACGAGTTTTTTAATGGCTTCGGGGCTTTTGCCAGTGGGGGCAAAGAATATGAAATTCTGCTGGATGGCGACAACAAACCACCCGCACCATGGATAAATGTTGTTGCTAACAAGGGCTTTGGATTCCAGATATCAGAGTCGGGTGCAGGCTTTACCTGGAGCAATAACAGCAGAGAAAATAAGATTACGCCCTGGTCTAATGATCCCGTGTGCGACAGGGCCTCTGAGGCCATCTATATTCTAGATGAAATAACCGGCGAAGTCATGACGCCTATGTCCCTCGGAAGGTCTGATCGGGGTGTTTACCGGGTAAGGCATGGCTTTGGATATAGCCGGTTTCTGCATGACGAAGCATCAATCGAACAGGAGCTGATCGTCTTTACTCCATTGGATGAGTCATTGAAGTTATGGACCCTTAAACTGACCAATCATTCAGATAAAGTGAAATATCTGGGTCTGACTTATTATGTGGAATGGGTTTTGGGCACGCACAGGGAGCATACCGACCCCTATATCCTGACCGCCTATGATAATGAGCACGAATGTTTTTATGCGAAGAACATCTATACCATGAACTTTCAAAACACCTATGCCTATCTGTTTTCCAGTGAAACAATTGTTAGCTATACCGGCGACAGACAGGAGTTTCTGGGTAAAAAGGGACGCATTCACGAACCGCCGGGCGCGGAAGTTAAGCTTTCTTACAATACGGGCGTGTGCTATGATTCCTGCGGCGCAATTCAGGTATCCGTTGCAGTACAGCCGCAGGAGAGTAAGACGATACTGTTCGGGCTTGGACAGAGCAAGAGCCTTAATGGGATATACAAAATGCGATGCAAGTACAGGGATACCACCGTTGCTGAAAAAGAGCTTGACAGGGTAAAAGCCTATTGGGATGAATTATTAGGGACAGTTAAGGTGAAGACGAAAGACAGGGCGGTCGATATTCTGGTTAACGGCTGGTTGCTCTATCAAACGGTGTCCTGCCGCATTCATGCCAGAGCGGGTTTTTATCAGTGCGGTGGCGCTTACGGATACCGAGATCAGCTTCAGGATGCGCTTTCTCTTCTTCTGGCAGATTCAAGCATTCTGCATAGGCAAATTCTAATTGCTTGCAGCAGACAGTTTGAGGAAGGGGATGTCCAGCATTGGTGGCACCCCCCGATGGGAGTCGGGGTAAGAACGAGGATATCCGATGATTTGCTTTGGCTACCTTATTGCACCGCCGCCTATATCCGCAGCACCGGAGATACCGCCATTTTAAAGGAGCTGGTACCTTATATCAAGGGGCCGTTGCTCAAGGAAGACCAGCAGGACATCATGTTTACCCCGGAAATATCCGGGCGTTCTGCGAGTGTCTATGAACATTGCAAAAAAGCCATCGATCGGACATGCTTTGGGGAGCATGGACTTCCGCTCATGGGGGGAGGCGACTGGAACGACGGAATGAGTGCGGTTGGCGCTATGGGAAAGGGTGAAAGCGTCTGGCTGGCCTGGTTTTTATACACCGTACTGGGCGACTTCGTTTCTTTGTGTTGTCAGGAAGATGATAGTGACTACAGCTGGCAACTGGCGCAGAAACGGGAAAACCTGCGTCAAAGCATTGAGGCGCATGCCTGGGATGGGGAGTGGTATCTTCGCGCCTTTTATGACGATGGCGCGAAGCTCGGTTCTAAGGAAAGCGATGAGTGCAGGATAGATTCCATCAGCCAGTCCTGGAGTGTGATATCAGCGGGGGCAAAAAAGGAACGGGCGAAAACAGCCATGCAGTCTGCTTGGCGCTATCTGGTAAGGGAGGAAGAAGCCCTTTCGTTGCTTTTGGCCCCCCCTTTTAATAAGACAAATAAAAATCCGGGCTATATCAAAAATTATATCCCCGGAATGCGGGAAAACGGCGGTCAATATACCCATGCGGCGGTTTGGCTGGCGATTGCCGCATCGATGCAGCAGGACTGCAACATGGCACAGACCCTATTTACCATGCTTAATCCGATTTATGTGACGCAAAACAGAAAGGATGCACTCAGGTACGAGAAAGAACCGTATGTCATGGCAGCAGATATCTCTCTCAACCCGCCCTATACTGGAAGAGGCGGCTGGAGTTGGTATACCGGCTCCGCGGGTTGGATGTATCAGGGGCTGTTAAACTGGTTTCTGGGTATTCGCAAAGAGGGGAATGAACTGGTCATTGATCCCACAACACCGGCCAGTTTCGGGGACTATTCCGTCGAATATCAGTATGGGAAATCTCTCTATGAAATCAGGGTTAAAAGTCGAAGTCAGGGTACACTGACAACGCAAGCAATCACGGTGGATGACCGCCTCATTCAGGGAAACAGAGTGTTGTTGGTGGATGATGGAGAAAAGCATCGGATTATTGTATAGCTTAAAAGACCAGCGGCTTTAGAATGAGAAAATACGCCTTCATTCTTTATCCGTTGGTCGTTTGCTTGCCCACGTGGAACGCTTGATCATTCTGGCGGAGACACCCTCACTATCTAAACATAAGCGCTTGCAAACTAGAAGTGGTATGATACAATTAGATAGTCGATTAAAGTCTAATCAGAAAAAATAGCTGGGTGGTGCAAAGGATAATGAGCGAACATAAATATGCGGAGCTTGCGCAAAAGCTTCGGGAAGATATCCAATCCGGTTTCTATACTGCCGGACATAAGCTGCCCAGTGAGAATGAGCTGGCAGATATGACTGGATTTAGCCGCCAGACGGTGCGGCAGGCCATTGGAATTCTAGAAAGAGAGGGCCTTGCCAATCGGATACAGGGCAGCGGTACTTATGTGCGTTCACCCGGCTTTAGAAGAGAAGCCACACGCAATATAGCTGTGGTTACCACCTATATAGGGGAGTACATTTTCCCATTCATACTCCATGGCATTGATGAGGTTCTGTCCCGGAACGGATATACGTCTATGCTCTCGGCTACTCGCAACCGTGTAGATAATGAAAGACGAATTTTAACGGAACTGTTGGGAAAGCCAATTGACGGTATGATTGTGGAGGGCACCAAGACCGCCTTGCCCAACCCTAATATAGATCTTTATGAAAAGATTGAGCAAGCAGGCATTCCTGTTGTTTTTATCAATGGATTTTATCCTGATCTAAAGCGCCCTGTATATGTGGTCGCAGATGATCTTGAGGGTGGCAGCATGGCCTGCCGAAGCCTTCTGGACAAAGGGCATACCCATATTGCGGGAATCTTTAAGAGTGATGATATTCAAGGGCACCGCCGATATGCTGGATATACAAAGGCGCTACGAATAGCGGGCATTACTGTGCGGGACGATCACGTCATGTGGTATACAACCGAAAATCGGGACAGTATGCTTGAAGCGTGTGCCATGCAGATTCTAAACGGCTGCACAGCGGTGGTTTGTTACAACGACGAGGTGGCGCTGAAGGTCATGGAAGTGCTTGACGAGAAAGGCGTGTCAATTCCATCAAAAATGGAACTGGCCAGCTTTGACCACAGTACCATTGCTCGCCTTTCCGCCAGGCCTTTTCTTTCGCTGGCAAATCCCAAAGAAAGTTTAGGACGTGTGGCAGCGGAAAAGCTGCTCAACCTCCTTAAAAATCGGCCTCAGACGCCTACGGTTCTCCCTTGGAGTTTAATAGAGTAAGCGCACTGCGCAAAAACGTATTCGTCAGTTGGCATAAAAAACAAGTACGTCTTTCGGATATCTTTGCCCCTTGTGCCTCATTAGCGGATACGTTATTATAATAGTGCAAGTTGTACGTACAACTATCTAGATTGCACGCAGAGTGGTATGAGAGAGGTGCTTTATATGTTAAGAGAACAGGCGGTACAGGCAATTCTAAGCGGTAAGACGGCATTGGGCATCGAACTGGGGTCCACCCGAATCAAATCGGTCTTAATTGGCCCAGACTTTGCCCCTTTAGCGTCGGGCAGCCACAGCTGGGAAAATCGTCTTGAAGGGGGTATCTGGACTTATCATCTGGAGGATGTCTGGCTAGGTATACAGGACTGCTATCAAAATCTAACAAAAGAAGTACATAAAATTTACGGGGTGTCGTTGGAGACCATTGGGGCAATCGGCCTGTCTGCCATGATGCACGGCTATTTAGCGTTCAATGGGGCGGGGGAGTTGCTGGTACCTTTTCGTACCTGGCGCAATACGATGACCGCCCGCTCGGCTGAGGAGCTGACCAGCTTGTTTCAATTTAATATTCCTCAGCGATGGAGCATTGCGCATTTGGATCAGGCGATTTTGAACTGCGAACCCCATGTTAAAGATGTCTGTTTCTTAACGACCTTAGCAGGATATGTCCACTGGAAGCTGACCGGAGAAAAGGTGTTGGGCGTTGGCGATGCCTCCGGTGTTTTCCCTGTCGATAGTGAAACTTGTGATTACAATCACGCAATGATTGAGTGCTACGATCAAAGAGTAGCGGATAAAAGCTTTCAATGGAAGCTAAAACAGCTGTTGCCGAGGGTTTTACCCGCCGGAGAGCAGGCGGGAACTCTGACGCCGGAAGGAGCGCTATTGCTGGACCCATCCGGCACGCTTCCCCCGGGCATTTCTTTCTGCCCGCCCGAGGGCGATGCGGGTACCGGCATGGTTGCCACCAATAGCGTGGGGCCACATACTGGCAACATCTCTGCTGGCACCTCGGTTTTTGCTATGATCGTACTGGAACAAGCGCTTGTGCGGGTGCACCCCGAAATTGATATGGTAACCACACCGACGGGGCTGCCCGTGGCTATGGTTCACTGCAACAACTTTACCTCAGACCTTGACGCATGGGTTTCACTCTTCAAAGAGGTCGCCGCAACTATGGGCGATAGGGTGGAAATAGACCGCCTCTTTGAAGCTCTTTACCGTAAGGCACTGGAGGGGGAGCCGGATTGCGGCGGCTTAATGGCCTTTAATTATTATGCCGGCGAACCTATTACCGGTCTGGAAGAGGGCAGGCCTCTCTTCATGCGGCTGCCGGACAGCCGTTTTACTCTGGCAAACTTTATGCGCGCTCACATTTTTAGCGCGATGGGCACGCTAAAAATGGGCATGGATATTTTGACCCGCGAGGAGAATGTTCGTGTGGATCGTCTGTTAGGGCACGGCGGATTTTTCCGCACGAAGGGTGCGGGACAGCGATTAATGGCAGCGGCTATGTGCGCACCCGTAACTGTGATGGAAAACGCCGGAGAAGGCGGCGCCTGGGGTATTGCGCTGCTGGCAGATTACCTTATCCGTCGTGAGCCAGGTGAGAAGTTGGAAGATTTTCTGGTGCAAAAGGTGTTTTCAGCCGAAAAGGCGGAAACTCAGGTTCCCTACCCGGGAGAATCGGCAGGCTTTGACAAATTTATGGAACGTTATACCCGGTGTCTCGCTGTAGAACGGGTGGCCGTGGATGCTATGAAATAAGAGGTGTATTGAGATGCGTACCAAGGATTATGAGTTCTGGTTTGTGGTAGGAAGCCAACTGTTGTATGGCCCCAAAGTACTCGAGACTGTGTCGGCTCGTGCCGCCGAGATGACAAAGGGCATGAACGATTCAGGGCACCTGCCCTGCCGGTTGGTTTGTAAAGGCGTTGTAAAATCCGACGCGGAGATATTCGATCTTGTACGGGAGGCCAATTATGCCTCGGCCTGTGCCGGTATTATCACATGGTGCCATACGTTCAGCCCCTCTAAGATGTGGATTAACGGCCTTGCGATTCTGCAAAAGCCCTTATGCCATTTAGCGACACAGTACAATGAGACGATACCGAACGAAGAAATCGACATGGATTTTATGAACCTTAATCAGGCCGCCCACGGGGATAGAGAACACGGTTTTATCGGAGCCCGTCTGAGGCTACCGCGAAAGATTATTGCCGGTCACTGGAAAGACGAAAACATTCGGAAACGTCTGGGCAGCTGGATGCGTGCCGCCGTAGGTGTCGCTGTTAGCTGGGAGCTACGGGTTATGCGCTTTGGAGACAATATGCGTGAAGTCGCTGTCACTGAGGGCGATAAGGTGGAAGTGCAGGCGAAGCTAGGCTGGCGAGTGAATACCTGGCCGGTGGGCCTGCTCGCTGAGTCTGTGGACGCTATTACCGAGGACGAAATAGATTTTCTGATGGAGACCTATCGGGCAAACTACGATATTGCCACCGGCGACATAGAAACTGTCCGCTATCAGGCTAGGGAAGAGCTGGCGATAAAAAAGTTGCTTGATGCTGAAGGATGCCGGGCATTCTCAAATACGTTTCAAGACCTCTATGGCATGAAGCAGCTTCCGGGATTAGCGACGCAGCATTTGATGTCGCTGGGCTATGGCTATGGTGCCGAGGGCGATTGGAAAGTTAGTGCCATGATGGCAATCCTCAAAGCTATGAGCGAGGGCCAGACGGGTGGTTCCACTTTTATGGAGGAATACACCTATCATTACCAGACAGGAAACGAATATAGTTTGGGAGCCCATATGCTGGAAGTCTGCCCCAGTGTGGCAGACCAACGCCCTAAGATAGAGGTACATCCACTGGGCATCGGAGATCGTAACGCACCAGCCAGGCTGATTTTTGAGGGACATCCCGGAGACGCCATAGTGGTCAGCCTTGTTGACATGGGTGGTCGACTGCGGCTCATCTGCCAAGATATCGAGTGCGTAAAGCCCATTCTGCCGATGCCGAATCTGCCGGTGGCACGCGTTATGTGGAAGGCTTTACCCGACCTTGCCACTGGAATAGAGGCGTGGATTATCGCGGGCGGCGCACATCACACCGTATTAAGCTACGATGTCACCGCCGAACAGATGATGGACTGGGCTCGAATGATGGATGTGGAGTTTGTACATATAACGAAAGACACCACGGTGGAAATCTTGGAGCGTGACCTCTTCCTCGCCGACCTGGCCTGGAAGCTCAAATAGGGGGGCATAGTATGCTTAAATCCCTAAAGGAACAAGTTTTTCAAGCCAATCTTTTGCTCCCCAAGCACGGTTTGGTGGTCTTTACATGGGGAAATGTTTCGGGTATAGACAGGGCGCAGGGACTGATGGTGATTAAGCCCTCCGGCGTGGAATATGACGATATGCGACCTGCCGACATGGTAGTGGTCGAGCTGGAGACGGGGCGGCAGATTGAAGGCGCGCTAAATCCCTCATCCGATACCCCCACCCATTTGAAACTGTATCGGGCATTCCCCTATGTTGGGGGCATTGTTCACACCCATAGCCGGTGGGCTACCATTTATGCGCAGGCCGGGCGGGGTATTCCTGCTTTGGGGACTACCCACGGAGACTATTTCTATGGTGAAATTCCTTGCACCAGAAAAATGACGCCTGAAGAGATTGGCGGAGACCCCGGACATTATGAGACCCAAACCGGAAAAGTTATTATTGAATCCTTTAAAAACAGAAGCCCCTATGAAATTCCAGCGGTTTTGGTACATAGTCATGGCCCTTTCGTATGGGGGGAAACTCCTGAAGAAGCAGTGCATAACGCCGTGGTGCTGGAGGAGCTTGCTTTCATGGCATGGCATAACCAAATGATGTGTCCCCAGCTTGTCCCCATGCAGCAGGAGCTTTTAAACAAACACTATTTGCG
>DATMYZ010000431.1:0-5617 GCA_035560675.1 Clostridia bacterium | reverse complement strand
GACTTATTTAAAGACCATCCATAACCAGGTCAGCGCTATTTTTAATTATGCCTGCCAATATTATAAACTGCCTGAAAACCCATGCCGAACCGCCGGCAGCATGGGGAGAAAAAAAGCGGATGAAATGAACATCTGGACGCTGGACCAGTTCAACCAATTCATAGCTGTTGTGGATAAACCCGCAATTAAGATTGCCTTTGAGATCCTGTTTTGGGCTGGCTTGCGCGTAGGGGAATGTATAGCCCTCACGCCAGCCGACATTCTGCCGAATAAGATCATTGACGTGAATAAGACATTATCAAGGAAAAACGGTGAGGATCGCGTGTATGATCCTAAAACCACTAAAAGCGCTCGGAAGGTTGATATCCCGGCTTTCCTATATGATGAAATTCAAGATTATATCGGCTCATTGTATGGAATAAAGGCAACAGATAAGATTTTCTATTATACGAAATCCACTTTGAACAAGGCTCTAGATTCATTTGCCGCTATCGCTGGCATAGACCGAATCCGTGTGCATGATCTCCGGCATTCCCACGCATCCTTGCTAATTGAGATGGGCCAGCCTATACTATTGATCTCGGAACGGCTAGGACATGACAATGTGCAAACCACATTAAATACCTATGCTCACCTATATCCGAATAAGGGAATAGAGCTTGCTGACGCATTGCAGAAAACGGCTATTTCCGGAGAATTAATGCCAAAATAATGCCACGAACAAAAATAAATCCCCGATTTTCCTTTTAAACAAAGGAAAATCAGGGATTTTTCTATCATTCCCACTCTATCGTCGCGGGCGGTTTTGACGTGATATCATAAACGATTCGGTTAATGCCACGCACTTCGTTGATGATGCGGCCCGAAATTTTTTCAAGCAGATCATAGGGGATTCTTGCCCAGTCGGCAGTCATAAAGTCGGTGGTGGTCACGCCGCGCAGCGCGAGGGTATAGTCGTAGGTGCGGCCATCGCCCATAACACCGACCGAGCGCATGTCGGTGATGACGGCAAAATACTGGTTGATGCTGCGATCAAGTTCGGCGGTGGCAATCTCCTCGCGGAAAATGGCGTCGGCCTCGCGAAGAATAGCAAGTTTTGCTTGGGTAATCTCGCCAATGACGCGAATTGCAAGTCCGGGGCCGGGGAAGGGCTGACGCCAAACCAGATGCTGCGGCAGATTGAGTTGCTCGCCCAGCGCGCGCACTTCGTCCTTAAACAGCATGCGCAGCGGCTCAATCAGACCCTTAAAGTCAACCACAGCGGGCAGGCCGCCCACGTTGTGATGGCTCTTGATAACAGCGGCTTCGCCGACACCCGATTCTACAACATCAGGGTAAATCGTTCCCTGTGCCAGATAATCGACCGAACCAATTTTTCTGCCCTCATCCTCAAAGACGCGGATAAATTCCTCGCCGATGATTTTGCGCTTGCGTTCCGGGTCGGAGACCCCTGCGAGCTTGCTCAAAAAGCGATCGGCAGCATTGACGCGGATAAAGTTAATATCACCATTGCCAAAGATGGCTTCAATCTCGTCACCTTCGTTTTTGCGCATCAGGCCGTGGTCGACAAAGATGCAGGTTAGCTGATTGCCGACGGCTCGCGCGATGAGCGTCGCAGCCACTGAGGAATCAACACCACCCGAAAGTGCCAGCAACACCTTGCCGTCTCCGACGGTCTTGCGGATTTGCTCCACTGCTGTCACGGCGTAGTCCTTCATCGTCCAGTCGCCCGCAGCGCCGCAAACGAGATAAAGAAAGTTGTGCAGCATCTTGATGCCGTTCTGGGTGTGGTTGACCTCGGGATGGAACTGTAGACCATAAACTTTCTTCTCGACATTCTCCATCGCTGCAGTGGGGCAGGCATTGGTGGTTGCAGTAGTGACAAAGCCAGCCGGTAGCGCGTCGATATAGTCGGTATGGCTCATCCATGCGATAAATTCATAGGGTAGCGTATCAAACAGTGCACTTTTTTGCGTTACCTTCGCCTCGGTGCGGCCATATTCGCGGTGGTCGGGGCTGGTGACATGTCCGCCCAGAATGTGCGCGATTAGTTGAACACCATAGCAGATGCCCAGCACGGGAATTCCCAGATCAAACACAGTCTGATCAATTTGCGGAGCATTCTCAAGATAAACGCTGTTTGGCCCGCCGGTAAAAATAATGCCGATAGGATTTAATTTTTTAATTTCATCGGCGGTGATGGTGTGGGGCTTTACCTCGCAGTAAACGCCGCATTCGCGCACCCGCCTTGCAATGAGATGGTTATATTGACCGCCAAAGTCGATCACCAATACCAGTTGATGGCTCATAAGCTTCCTCCAAACACTCTTGTTATCTTTATATTTTGCCATCAACCGACGCAAATTGCAACTATAATGCGCCGGTTTATAGAAGGAATATAAATTTTGACTGAATTAGCCGCCGTCCTTGTCGGGAATGATAGTAAAAAGGAGGGATTGTCTAATGAAAAAATCTGTTCTTATATTTGCGCTGATCTGCTTTATACTGCCCAAGCCGCCAATGTCGCAAAAATCTGCGCACGATGACGCGTCAAAACCAGCCGCGTTTGTTGTGGAGGCTGGGCGATATGCGTGGGCGTGGGTCAACGCACGCTATTATACTTGCTTTTCATATATAGAGAAGGAAACGTAACAAAGTCGCATTCTCAATAAATTACACGCTGAACATCGACCTAATTGTACGGCAAAACAGCATCTATGACAACATGCATGCAGACCCCGCAAAATGGCGACACAATGCGACGGGCTGCCCCGCATTTTTTGGGGTTTTACTTGCGCAGTTGCCGTTTGTTGGATATAATAGAAGTTAAGCCAAAAAGGGAGGGGTCAACCGGACATGCGAAAAGAACTGGAAAAGACCTACGATCCAAAACAGGTTGAGGATCGAATTTATGATAGCTGGATAAAGGGCAACTATTTTCACGCTGAGCCCAATCCGGAGAAAAAACCGTTTACTATTGTTATTCCGCCGCCAAACATTACCGGACAACTGCATATGGGCCATGCGCTTGATAACACGCTGCAGGATATTTTGATTCGCTATAAACGCATGCAGGGGTTTGAAACACTCTGGATGCCCGGCACCGATCACGCCTCGATTGCCACCGAGGCGAAAATTGTGACTGCACTTAAAGAAGAGGGCCTCTCAAAGGCAGAAATCGGTCGCGAAGAGTTTTTGCGTCGCGCCTGGGACTGGCGCGCCAAATATGGCAGCCGCATAGTCAATCAGCTTAAAAAGATAGGTTCGTCCTGCGATTGGGTACGTGAGCGCTTTACCCTCGACGAAGGGTGTAATAAGGCGGTTACCGAAGTGTTTTGCCGCCTGTACGAAAAGGGGCTTATCTATCGCGGCGAGCGTATGATCAACTGGTGTCCCAACTGCAAAACGTCTATTTCCGACGCTGAAGTCGACTATAAAGAGAAGGCCGGCGGTTTCTGGTATATCCGTTATCCGCTCATCGACGGCTCGGGCGATTTAATTATCGCTACCACCCGTCCGGAGACGATGCTGGGCGACACTGGCCTTGCCATTAATCCTAACGACGAGGAGCGCATGCATCTTATAGGCAAAAAAGTGCTGTTGCCGCTGGTGAACCGTGAAATTCCAATTGTGGCAGACAATTATGTTGAGCTGGGCTTTGGCACCGGCGTCGTCAAGATGACTCCCGCGCACGACCCCAACGACTTTGAAGTCGGGCAGCGTCAGGGACTGGAAATTATCAACATCATGAACGATGATGGCACCATTAACGAAAACGGTGGCAAATATGCTGGTATGGATCGTTTTGCTTGCCGTAAGGCTATCGTCAAGGACCTAGAAGAGGCCGGCTATCTCGTTAAGATCGAGGATTACACCCACAATGTCGGCTGCTGCCAACGTTGCGGCACCGTGGTCGAGCCCCGGCTTTCCACTCAGTGGTTTGTGAATATGAAGCCGCTGGCTGACCCAGCTGTCAAGGCGGTCAAAAAAGGCGAGACTCGGTTTGTTCCCGAACGCTTTGACCAGATCTACTTCCATTTCATGGAGAATATTCGTGACTGGTGTATCAGCCGTCAGCTTTGGTGGGGGCATGAGATACCCGCATGGTACTGCGGCGACTGCGGCGCGATTACCGTGGCGCGTACAACCCCTGACGTCTGCTGTAAGTGTGGCGGCCACAAACTGACAAAAGACGCTGATACGTTGGATACGTGGTTCTCTTCGGCGCTGTGGCCCTTCTCTACGCTGGGCTGGCCCGAAAAGACACCCGAGCTTGACTATTTCTTCCCGACTGACGTGCTGGTAACCGGCTATGATATCATTTTTTTCTGGGTCGCTAGAATGATTTTTTCCTCTATTGAGCAGATGGGCGAGGTGCCGTTTAAAGATGTACTGATTCACGGTCTAGTGCGCGATGCGCAGGGACGCAAGATGAGTAAGTCGTTGGGCAACGGCATAGACCCGCTGGAGGAAATTGATAAATATGGCGCCGACGCACTGCGCTTGACTCTTGCCACCGGCAACGCACCCGGTAACGATATGCGCTATTCCGACGAGAAGGTTAAGGCCAGCCGCAACTTCTGCAACAAGATCTGGAACGCCGCGCGCTTTATACACATGAACCTTGGCGAAGGTGAGGTGCCAAACGCGCTGCCTGATACGCTTACTACGCCTGACAAGTGGGTGCTGACGCGGTATAATCAGACCGTACATGAAGTCAGCGAGAACATTGAGAAATTTGAATTGGGCATCGCGGTACAAAAGGTGTACGATTTCATCTGGGATGTGTTTTGCGACTGGTATATTGAGCTTGCTAAACCGCGTTTGCTTTCTGGTGGTGAAGAGGCACAGGCCACTCGCCAAGTGTTGGTTTATGTGCTAACCCGCGCGCTGGCATTACTGCATCCGTTCATGCCGTTCATCACCGAAGAAATCTGGCAGTCGCTGCCGCACGAGGGCGATAGCCTGATTGTGGCAGCTTGGCCGCAGTATGATCCGAAGCTGGATTTTGCAGATGAAGCCGCCAACTTTGAAATGGTCATGGATGCAATCAAGGGAATTCGCATAGCGCGTGCAAACGCCGACGTGCCTCCTTCTCGCAAAGCCACTGTCTACATCAACAGCGCACACTCAGAGGTGTTTACTACTGCCGCGCCGTTTATAGAGCGTTTGGCCTTTGCCTCTTCGGTGCAGGCTGTCGCCGAAGACTTTACCATTGAGCACGCGCTGCATGTTGTCACCGATCATGCCCGAGTTTTGCTGCCAATGGACGAACTGATCGATCGCGATAAGGAGCTGGCACGCTTAAAAAAGGAGCTGGCCTCCTGTGAGAAGGATATTGAGCTGGTTTCTGGTAGGCTCTCAAACGACGCATTTGTTGCCAAGGCACCCGAAAAGGTAATCGTCGCTGAACGCGACAAGCTGGAGAAGGCAACTGAGCGGATGTCGAAGATCAAAGAAAGCCTTGCTGCGCTTGGCGTCTAAGCCGGTTATAAAGAAATGAATTAATGACCGGTGCCCAAAACGGCACCGGTCAACCTGTTAGAGGCGCTGTTGCGAAAAATGCTCAAATTAACGTGTGCGACAGCGTGCTGTTCTCATTATATAAGCTTAAACT
>DATMYZ010000430.1:0-2890 GCA_035560675.1 Clostridia bacterium | reverse complement strand
TTTAAATAAGCCTAAATCGGATAAAATGCCACTTTGTCGCCTTAGATAGCCACTCATGCACAATGCGGAGGCGCACCGGTTGAAAGAAGAGAGCGTGGTGTCCGCGATAGGTGGAAAAATGCAGACTATATGAAATCGATCTTGCCAAACAAAAAAGGGATAGCGCCCAATGCGCTATCCCTTTTAACAATAAGATTACGGATTCTGCTGCTTGGCAGCGAGCGCCTCAAGCACATCACGGCGGGAAAGATTGACTCTGCCCTGCTGGTCAATTTCGGTGACCTTGACAAGAATCTCGTCGCCAACAGTGACAACATCCTCTACCTTTTCAACACGCTTGGTGTCGAGCTTCGAGATGTGGACAAGGCCTTCCTTGCCGGGAGCAATTTCAACAAATGCGCCAAAAGCCATCAGGCGGGTAACCTTGCCCTTGTAGACAGCACCGACTTCGGGATCCATCGCAATGGTCTTGATGACCTGAATGGCACGGTTGGCGTCGTTGATATCGATGGCCGAAACAAAAACATTGCCATCGTCTTCAATGTCGATTTTGCAGTTGCACTCGGCAGTGATCTTCTGGATAACCTTGCCGCCCGATCCGATAACCTCACGGATTTTGTCGGGGTTAATCTTGAGGGTGAGCATCTTGGGCGCATACTTCGAGAGCTGTTCACGCGGGGTGGGCAGCGCCTTGAGCATGATTTCATCGAGGATATACAGGCGGGCTTCGTGGGTTTTTGCAAGCGCCTCGCGGATGATATCGAAGGTCAGACCGTCAATTTTGATATCGACCTGAATGGCGGTGATACCGTTGTGCGTACCTGCGACCTTAAAGTCCATATCGCCGAAGAAGTCTTCGACACCTTGAATGTCCACCATGGTGATCCAGCGGTCACCCTCAGTGACAAGACCGCACGAGATACCAGCGACGGGGGCCTTCAGCGGAACGCCCGCATCCATCAGCGAAAGGGTAGAGGCGCAGATGGATGCCTGCGAGGTCGAGCCGTTCGAAGAGGTAATCTCCGACACGATGCGGTAGGCATAGGGGAATTCCTCAACGGGAGGAATAACGGGCAGCAGGGCTTTTTCAGCCAATGCGCCGTGGCCGATTTCGCGGCGGCCAGGGCCACGCGAGGGACGGGTCTCGCCTACAGAGTAGGACGGAAAGTTGTACTGATGCATATAGCGCTTGGACTCTTCAGAGCCGACGCCGTCTAGAATCTGTGCCTCAGAAACAGCGCCCAGCGTCGTGATGGTCAGGCACTGGGTCTGGCCGCGGGTGAACAGCGCCGATCCGTGCACGCGCGGAATCAGGCCGACTTCGGCTGCCAGCGGGCGGATTTCATCCAGCTTTCTGCCGTCGACACGCTTGCCGTCGTCGAGCAGCCAGCGGCGCACAACAAACTTTTGCAGCTTGTAGATGGCTTCATCGAGCTGAAAAGCAAGCTCGGGCATTTCAGCTTCGAACTTTGCTTTAATGTCGGCTACAATGGGTGCCAGACGCTCTTCGCGGACGTTTTTGTCGTCGGTATCCAGCGCGAAGCGCACACGGTCAACGGCGAATTCCTTCACCGCTTCAAACAGGTCGTGATCCACAACAACCTCGGTATAATCAATCTTGGGTGCGCCGATTTCAGCCTTGACATCGGCAATGAACTGCGCGATCTTGGCCATCTCTTTGTGGCCTTCAATGATGGCGTTCATAACAATATCGTCGGGCACCTGGTCGGCGGCCAGCTCAATCATGCAGACCTTGTTAATGTCGCCTGCAATGGTCAACAGCATTTCGCTCTTTTCGCTGTCGGCTTCACCGGGCATCAGCACCGGCTTGCCGTCTACGAGACCGACGGCTATGCCAGCAATAGGGCCACCCCACGGGATGTCCGAAATAGACAGGCAGAAGGACGCGCCGAGCATGCCGCAGATTTCAGGCGAGCAGTCAGGATCATAGGAGAGCACCGTCATGATGATGGTGACGTCATTTCTCAGATCCTTGGGGAACAGGGGGCGCATCGGGCGGTCAACGAGGCGCGACGCCAAAACGGCGCGGTCGGTGGGTCTGCCTTCGCGGCGCAAAAACGAGCCGGGAATTTTACCGGCAGCGTAAAGCTTCTCTTCAAAATCGACCGAAAGCGGGAAAAAGTCGATGCCCTCGCGGGGATTCTTGCTCATGGTGACATTAACCATAACGGTGGTTTCGCCATAACGGACGATGCAGGCACCGTTTGAGAGCATGCCGATCTTGCCGACCTCAAAGCTCAAACTGCGTCCTGCAAATTCGGTCTCAAAAATTTTGTGTTGGAACAACAATGATATTTCCTCCTTAAACATTCGTTACATTGCATCCCAGCGCACCGACCGCTTTTAGCGATGAAGCCAACCTTTGGCACAAGGCAAAGGCTCGATTCACGGCTAAAGGGCCTTGAACGTGGCATGCAAGCTATTTTGCACAGGAAGGCAGACGCTTAAACGAGCGCCTGCCTTCACACAACAGCTTCTTACTTACGGATACCGAGCTTGGCGATAATCTCACGATAGCGGGTAACATCTTTCTTGATGAGGTAGTTCAGCAGATTTTTTCTGTGACCGACCATCTTCAAAAGACCGCGGCGGGAGTGATGATCGTTCTTGTTTGCCTTGAGGTGCTCGGTGAGATCGTTGATTCTCTTGGTGAGAATGGCAATCTGAACCTCGGGTGAACCGGTGTCGCCCTCATGCAGGGCATTTGCAAGAATGACTTCTTGCTTCTGATCTTTAAGCATCATAATTATAGAACTCCTTTTTATTATTCGGCACTGACACAGCGGTGGGTCGTGAGTGTTCCCAAAAATATGGGCAGCCACCCAAAGGCCGTGTACAGGTCATGCACTAAAATATTATACCAGTATAG
>DATMYZ010000429.1:0-5150 GCA_035560675.1 Clostridia bacterium | reverse complement strand
ATGCGTTGTAGTAAAGACGAGGAAAAAACGAGCAGGAAGAAAATGACAAGGAGTGTAGTTTAAAATGGACCTTATCATCCTAATGCCTATCGGGGCAGCAGCGGCGCTGATATTTGCGTACCTGCGCTCTAAGAAGGTACTTGCCGAGAGTGAAGGCACCGAGTTGATGAAAAAGATCTCTGCTTCCATCCGCGAAGGCGCGAACGCGTATCTCAAACGCCAGTACAGCGGCGTGGCAAAATTTTTTGCCGTTGTTTTTGCTGTGATGCTGGTATTGGTGTTTCTGGGTCAGATGGAGATATGGGTGCCCATTGCCTTTATGACCGGTGGCTTCTTTTCGGCACTTTCCGGTTTTATTGGCATGAAGATTGCCACTCAGGCCAATGCCAGAACGGCTAACGCTGCCAGCGATAGCTTGAACCACGGCCTCAGGGTTGCCTTCTCGGCCGGTTCGGTCATGGGCTTCACCGTTGTTGGCCTGGGCCTTCTGGACATGAGTCTCTGGTTTTATTTTTTGAAGTATATCGTCTACGTCGCGCTGCCAGTTGCAGAGCAGGCGACCCACATTTCTGCGCTGATGCTGACCTTTGGCATGGGTGCCTCAATGATGGCGCTGTTTGCCCGTGTCGGCGGCGGTATCTTCACCAAGGCGGCCGATGTCGGTGCCGACCTTGTCGGCAAGGTTGAAGCCGGCATTCCCGAAGACGATCCCAGAAACCCTGCTGTTATTGCCGATAACGTCGGAGATAATGTCGGCGACGTGGCCGGCATGGGCGCCGACCTTTACGAATCTTATGCGGGTGCCAGACTGTCGGCCTGTGCGCTTGCCGTTGCTGCCGGATTTGGCATGGACGGCATGGCTGTGCCGATGGTACTTTCTGCAATCGGCATCTTTGCTTCTATCATCGGTACTTTTTTCGTCAAGACCGGTGAGAATGCTGACCAGAGAAGCCTGCTGGGCTCTCTGCGCAAGGGCACTTACATCGCTAGTGCGCTGGTGGCTATCGGCGCTTATTTTCTGATTGACTATGTCTTTAAGGGCGAACAGCTGGGTCTCTTCATCGCCATTATGGTTGGTCTGGTGGCAGGTAACGCTATCGGCTATTTCACCGAGTATTACACCTCTGATACCTATAAGCCCACCCAGAAGCTGGCGGCTGCCTCCGAGACCGGCTCGGCTACCATCATCATCAGCGGCCTGTCGCTGGGCATGATGTCCACCGCTATCCCGGTTATCATTGTCAGCATCGCTGTTATCATCAGCTATATCGTTTCTGGCGGCAACCAGAGCTTTGAAGCGGGCCTGTTCGGCATTGGCCTTTCGGCTGTCGGCATGCTTTCGACGCTTGGTATTACACTTGCGACCGACGCTTACGGCCCTGTGGCTGATAATGCGGGCGGCATTGCAGAAATGGCTGGACTTGACGAGTCTGTTCGCAAACGTACCGATTCGCTCGATTCGCTCGGCAATACCACTGCTGCTACCGGCAAGGGGTTTGCCATCGGCTCTGCTGCGCTCACCGCGCTTGCGCTTGTCGCCGCTTATGTCGACCAGTGCAAAGCCATCGACCCTAATATTGTGCTGAATCTCAACGTGACCAATCCGGCTGTGCTGGTCGGTTTGTTCATCGGCGGCGTTTTACCCTTTGTGTTTGCCGCTATGACGATGGACTCTGTCGGCAAAGCCGCTATGAGTATTGTTACCGAGGTTCGCCGTCAGTTCAAGACCATCCCTGGTCTGATGGAAGGCACGGCCGAGCCTGATTATCACACCTGCGTTGACCTGTGCACCAAGAGCGCGCAGCAGGAGATTATGGCACCGTCTATCATGGCGATTGTTGCGCCAATTGCAACTGGTCTGCTGCTGGGCGTTGACGGCGTCACCGGCATGCTGATGGGTGCCACCGTTACCGGCTTTATCCTCGCTATCATGATGTCCAACGCGGGCGGCGCGTGGGATAACGCCAAGAAGTATATCGAGGCTGGCCATTTCGGCGGCAAGGGCTCGTCCAATCATAAGGCGGCTGTTGTCGGTGATACCGTCGGCGACCCCTTCAAGGATACCTCCGGCCCCTCGATCAATATACTGATCAAGCTGCTTTCTACTGTTTCTATTTCATTTGCGGCGCTTATCGTGCGTTTTGGGCTGCATCTGTTTTAAAAGCTGAGGAATAAGGTCAGAGTCAAACGTTTGTCATCGGGGCGGCTGCCGTTGGATTAAATGGCGCCGCCCTTTTATTTAAATAGTAGCCAGAATAAGCGCCCGGCCAATATGACCGGGCGCTTATTCTTTTAGAGATGGCAATAGGGCTACAACACTTGAAGCGCACCTTGTGCCGCCAGTTGTTTTTCCTGTGCATCTAGGGCGTCTGGGGCGAGCACCTTGCACTCAAAAGCAGTTTGCCATAAGCGGCTGTTGTAATCCTGAGCGGACATACGGTTATAAAGGTGTGTGGTTTCAGCTTTAAAACCACTGATCATACGGTGCAGCAGTCTTAAATTGGCGGTATCGGCGTTGTCGCCGGAGCAGATGACGGTGACAATGCTGCAAATGCTGTCGGGCATAAGATAAAGGGCGTTGATGGCAATATCTGTAAAGCTGTGTGGCATCGTCTGCCATACAGTGGATACGGCATTGCCGGTTGACGTGAGTATTAACTCCTGTTTGCCGAATATCAAAACACTTTCGGCCAATAGTCGTCTTCGCCCGTGTGTAGCGAGGGTGACACAATAACAGATGCGTGGCGCGTCGCTGCCGGATAATACCGATACATTCATGCCGTACCTCCCTGATATCGCTCCATCGCTGCCGACCGACACGCTTTGGAGTCAGGGCGTCGGCTTTTGTGCACTTCTAAGCGTAAAAAACGCGCCAAAAAGCGGCCTTGTCAGGCCTCAAAACAACAAGACAGCAACTTGGGGCAACGCCTCGCCGCAGCCATTTTGCCGGTTGAACCCACCAATGCCGCCGAATGCGCCGGATGTCTTGTGTCAGAACGAGAGCAGCAGCCCCTGGTCGCCCGCGTAAAACGAGGTCAGACAGGCGCATTCCAAAATGGTGATATCCGAATCTTTGGTGCCGTAAGTAGCTTTGATCAAGTCGCACATAATCCTTACGGCCCCAGGGTTGTTGCAGTGGGTGATGACGACCGGCTTGCCGGTCATATCTTTATAGCGGCCCATCAGCGCGACCATTCGCTCTATGGCGCGTTTTTCGCCGCGTGGTTTTTCGATAACCTCTATCACACCCTCAGCTGTGTTGGTGGCAACGGCTCGAATGTTCAGGGCTGTCGCCAGAACTCCGGCTGCGCGGCTCATCCGCCCGTTTTTGACTAAATTATCAAAATTTGCGAGCGAAAAGATAATCTTCATCGAATCGCGGTAGCTTTCAATCTGACGGACGATATCATCAAAAGGAATGCCCTGTTCGACCAGCTTTTTGAGCTGCCGCAGGATGAGCACCATAGAACCCGCGGTAGAACGGCTGTCCACGACGTGAATTTTCTTATCAGGGTGTTCGTCAAGCACCATATTCATCGCCTGTACGGCACAGTTATAGCTGCCGCTTAATCCGCTGGTGATGGTGACCGCGATGGTGTGTGCCGCTTTGCAAAACTGTTCGGCAAAAGCGTGGGGAGACGGACATGAAGACGTGGCTGCCCCTGCAAAAGCCTTCATCGCCGCAAACATTTGGTTTACCTCTGTCTCAGGGAGATCGACAAATTCTTTATCTCCCACAATTATTTTTAAAGGGACAGTGGCAAAAGGAATTTCTCCAGTGTCAAAGTTCTCAGGATCTAAGTCGCATGAGCTGTCCGCCACCAACTGCCAATTTTCCATCAATATAAACCTCCGAAACCTGCTGCGCATTGCAGCTATCATATTGCTATCATACTGCGGAGTGGCATAAAAATCAAGATACGTCATTCGTGTGCAAGCTGACGGTATATGTCGCTTTTTTTGCAGCCGGTCTGCTGTGCGGCCTGTTTTGAGGCGCTAGACGTGCTCAGTCCATCGGCCATGAATGCCCGCGCAAGCGCGACAGCCTGATCGATAGTTGCCTCAGGTATGGCAATGTCGGGCGCACCTTCTACCACGAGCACAAATTCTCCGCGTGGAGAGGCAGCGTTTTCATCCTTGTAGCGCGCAACCGCCTGCCCCAGTGTTGTGCGGATAACCTCTTCGTAAAGCTTCGTCAGCTCTCGGCAAAGCGCAACGCGCCGCTCTCCACCAAAGGCATCTGTCAGATCGCCCAGCGTGTTGCGTAGTTTGTGTGGCGCCTCATAAAAAATCATGGTGCGGCGTTCATTGGCAAGCGAGTCAAGATGTTCACGCCTGCTTTGGCGGTTGGTGGAAAGAAAGCCCTCGAAGGTAAAACGGCTGGTGCTAAGTCCGGACATGGCCAATGCGGTAATGGCGGCGCTCGGCCCCGGAACAGAGACGATTTCGATCCCCGCTTCGGCGCAGAGTCGAACCAGATCCTCGCCGGGATCGCTAATGGCGGGCATGCCGGCGTCGGTGACCAGCGCACAGTTCTCACCCGACAAAATGCGCGCGACAATCTGCTCGCCGCGCTCCCGCAGGTTGTGCTGATAATAGCTGACCATCAGCTTGTTAATTTCGAACCGGTTTAAGAGCTTGAGTGTCACACGGGTATCCTCGGCGGCGATAAAATCAACGGTGCGTAGCGTTTCAATTGCTCTGGGCGAAAAATCGCTCAGATTGCCAATCGGCGTACCCACCAGATAAAGCTTTGACATGGCAGTTACCTCATTCGATAAATTTCACAATATTCGGTGCTGGGGGTATTATCGCTGTTTTTCAGGCAAAGTGCCGGCAGCCAATCGAGCTGGCGGTTGCCACCGCGACGCGCTTCGACCAAAAACAGATGCGGGGGTTTGCCGGGCTGTGCCAGTACAGGACGGATGCGCTTAGGCTCAAGCCTTGCAGCACGCATCGCCTGGAACAGGTCGGGCAGCCGTTGAGGCTTAAAAGAGACGCAAAATCGACCGCCGTAGCGCAGAGACCGTCCCGCAGCGGCGCAGACGTCGAAGATGTCCAGTACGGTTTCTTGCCGTGCGGTTTGCCGTGCTCCTCCGCCGTGGCCCATCTTGAAATAGGGTGGGTTGCACACCACAAGGTCAAAAGCG
>DATMYZ010000428.1:0-6646 GCA_035560675.1 Clostridia bacterium | reverse complement strand
TATGTCAATCAGCAGTCCCTTTCTAAAGTCCGTTATACAAACAGCGGGCATCAATCTTATCAGCCAAGATTAACGCCCCCTGCTTATTTAATAGAAAGATCCTTAAAATGCGTATAACGATAGAACATCTATGATGAAAGTCTTTACAAAGTCCTATTAAAACCGTCTTCCTGCCGTTGCTAAAATATTGCTATTCTGCTTTTTTGTCATCTGGAAACCGCACGGTGATAGTTGTGCCTTCCTTTTCTTTGCTTTGCAGCGTGATCTTCGCCTGGTGACGGGCTGCGGCATGCTTGACAATCGAAAGACCCAACCCTGTGCCACCGGTTTCTTTTGAATGACTTTTATCCACACGGTAAAAGCGCTCAAATACTCGACTCTGGTGCGACTCGGGAATACCACAGCCAGTGTCGGAAACCGTTAGCAGCACACCGCCGTTTTCCGCTCTGGTAACAGAGACCGCCGCCTTGCCGCCTTTTTGGTTATATTTAATGGCATTATCGCAAAGGTTATAGATCATTTCGGAGATCAGCCTTCGCACGCCAGTAACCTCGGCGGGCTGCCCGGTAACGCTTAGGCTAACGCCGGCATCGGCAGCCGCCTGCTGTAATCTATCGACCGCCTCACGCGCGACAGACAACAGTTCCACACGTTCAGTGGGCATATCTTCCCCCTCGTCAAGGTGCGACAGCGAAATAATATCCTCTACCAGCGCGATTAAGCGCTGTGCCTCACGATAGATATGGTCGATAAACCGCGGAAAATCCGCTGGTTTGGCCAGACCGTTTTTCATAATCTCAGCATAGCCTAAAATGGACTGAAGCGGTGTTTTAAGCTCATGCGAAACATTGGCCGAAAATTCGCGCCGCAACTGTTCGGCTGCCAGCTGTTCTGTCACATCCATAATCAGCATCAGGCTACCGCCCGTTACCACAGGGTTGGCCAGTAGGCGATAGTTTCGCCCCCCCTTGGCCACAATAAATTCCGCACTTTGTTTTTGTGCAAGCCGCTCGATAGCGGTACGCATTTCTTCGCTGCGTTCAAAATTCAGCAGATATTTACCCACGCAGTTATCATGTGCGATGCCCAACAGCCGGGCAGCACTAGGATTGATCGACAGAATGCTGCCGTCGTTTGAGAGCAACACCAATCCTTCGCGCATGTTTTGGATGATGGCTGAAAATTCGATCTGCATCTTTTGCAGATCGGCCATCTGACTTTTAATCTGCACATTTTGGCTGCTGATGCGCGAAAGCAACGGGTACAATTCATCATAGCTGTCACAAGCCAACGGGTCAGATAAATCCAGTCGATTAATCGGCTCGACAATGCCTTTGGTGATGCGACGCGACAACAGCACCGAGATCGCCAGCACGATGCAGGCGACCAGTACCAGCATGACAAAAGCCGAGGACATGGTACTGTAAAGGCTCCGGGTACTATACGCAATGCGCAGCACTGTGCCGTCTTGCATGCGGCGCGCAAAATAATAGCTGGTCAAGCCGTTAAGCGTCGTCGAATGCCGGGTATCCTCCCCCGAACCGCTTTGCAGCGCCGCAATTACCTCGCGCCGGCTTGCGTGGTTTTCCATTATTTCAGCCTGGCTTGCACTGTCGAACAACACCGTGCCGTCTAGCGAAATCCAGGTTACCCGCCCTGGGGTAATGGTTGCAAGGTGCATAAGTTCGTCGTCAGAAACGATTCTGCCCGACATATAAGAAGCGATATAGTCCGCTTCCGCCCGAATGGTCTCTTTAATCTCGGCCAGATGCCGGTCGTAAAGCAGCGCCGAAACCAGTCCGGCGGTGAGCACCGTGGACAAAATAACCATGGCAAAGATAGCAGAAAAAATGCGTTTTGTCATAACCCTTCTCCCAGACGATAACCGACGCCCCGCACCGTTTCGATAATACCGGCGGCGCTGCCCAGCTTTTGCCGCAGGGTGCGCACATGTACATCCACCGTGCGAGTTTCTCCGTCAAAATCGTAGCCCCACAATGTTTCAATCAGCATATCACGGGTGAACACGCGGCCCGGGCTGCTCATGAGCAGCCGCAGCAGTTCAAATTCTTTTAAGGTGAGTATAATTTCCTGCCCGGAAACCGTTACCAGATGACGCTCGGTCTGCATGCAGACGGAGCCCGTCGTCAGGCTTACTGCGTCACCCTCTGGCACACAACGCCGGAGAACGGCCTTGACCCGCGAGAGCAGCTCCATCATACCAAACGGTTTGGCAATATAATCGTCCGCGCCCGAATCAAGCCCGATCACTTTGTCATATTCGGCCCCCTTTGCGGTCGCCAAAATCACAGGGATGCGCCGCAGTCGTGCCGATGATCGGATTCGGCGCAAAATGCTCACGCCATCCTCACCGGGCAGCATCACATCCAGCAAAATCAGCGCGGGCAACTGCTGGCGGAGCGCATCGTCAAGCTGACCGCCGTCAGAAAAACCTTTTGCTTCAAATCCGCCGGAACGCAGCGTATACACCACCAGTTCTCGGATGCTCTCGTCATCCTCAACGCAGTAAATCATCAGCGGCCCCCTTGTCCTTTGGATGCTCACCGGTGATAGAAAACACCACCCACTCGGCAATATTGGTGGCGTGGTCACCGATGCGTTCCAAATATTTGACAATCATCAGAAGATCTAGCGCCCATTCGCCCTTGGTATGCTGTTCTGAAATCAGCGTGATCAACGCTGTTTTTATCTGGATAAAATAGTCATCCACCACGTCGTCGTCGGCGATGACAGCTTGGGCAAGTGTCCTATCTTTTTGTACAAACGCCTCAATGCTGTCGGTCACCATCTTAATGGCCGCACGCGCCATCTGCGAGACCGGCAGCTCATCATCCTCAGCAACGGCACTGATGCCGCCGGTACGCACAATTTCCGCGATATCCGAAGCCTGATCGCCAATGCGCTCCATGT
This sequence comes from Clostridia bacterium, assembly GCA_035560675.1. GTDB lineage: Bacteria > Bacillota > Clostridia > Oscillospirales > Ruminococcaceae > Yanshouia. The sequence continues at coordinate 3,715 of DATMYZ010000428.1, read as the reverse complement.
CGGTAATCATTTTAAGTGCGGAAGAAATCTGTCGCAGATCTTTCGCAACCGGCTGCTGGTGCAGCAGCAGCTTTAAGCAAAGCGATTCGATTTCGCGCTCCTTCTGGTCGATTCGGGTATCTGTTTCTATGGCCTTGATCGCCAGCGCCTGGCCATCCTTGCTCTCAAAAAGCGCCTTTGCCGCGCTGGCAATCGCATTTTCGCACAGCGCGCCCATATGGGTCAGCTCGCGGTTTAACAGTTCCAGCTGGTCGTCAAATCGGCTTCTCATCATCCAAACCTCCCTGTGATGTAGTCTTCGGTTCTTTTATCCTTCGGCATAGAAAATATATTATCGGTGGTGTCGAATTCCACGACCTCGCCAAGCAGAAAGAATGCCGTTTTATCCGAGATTCTAACCGCCTGCTGCATGTTGTGGGTGACAATAACAATAGTATAATGCTTCTTTAATTCAGCTGCAAGCTCTTCTATTTTAAGCGTGGAAATCGGGTCTAGCGCAGAAGTTGGCTCATCCATGAGCAGCACCTCAGGGTTGACCGCCAGTGCACGCGCGATGCAGAGCCGCTGCTGCTGCCCACCCGAAAGCCCCAGTGCGCTTTTTTTCAGCCGGCCTTTTAATTCATCCCAGATGGCGGCGTCTCTCAGTGATTTTTCTACAATTTCGTCAAGTTTATAACGGTTTTTAACGCCGTGCGTTCTCGGGCCAAAAGCGACATTATCATAAACGCTCATCGGGAACGGATTCGGCTTCTGGAAGACCATTCCCACGCGCTTTCTTAGCAGGTTCACATCCATGCTGCCGTAGATATCTTCTCCGTCGAGCATCGCCTTTCCCTCAATGCGGCAGCCCTCCACCAGATCGTTCATCCGGTTGAGCGTTTTTAACAGCGTAGATTTTCCGCAGCCGGAGGGGCCAATAAATGCGGTTATATCGCCAGGCGCTATACCGAGCGACACATTTTTTAGCGCCTGAAAATCTCCGTAATAAAGATTGAGCGCTTCTACTGTAAACTTATTATCCATCTGCATTCACCTCTCTCGTGTCAGCCTGCGCGCCAGATAGGACGACAGGGCGTTGATTCCGGTTACGATAACCAACAGCACCACTGCCGTCGCATAGGTCTGGTCGATATAAAGCCCCTCGCTTGCCAGCGCATACATATGCACCGAGAGCGTACGACCCGATTCCAGCAGCGAGCCGGGTATCTTTGCCACTGTGCCGGATGTATAAATTAGCGCGGCTGTTTCACCGACAATTCGTCCTACCGCCAGTATAATACCCGCCAGTATGCCTGGCTGCGCCGCAGGCAGCACAATTTTAAACACAGTGCGCAGCCGCCCGGCTCCAAGGCCGAAGCTGCCCTCCCGAAAGGAATCGGGCACCGCCTGCAATGCCTCTTCGGTGGTGCGCATAATCAGCGGCAGAATCATGATTGCAAGCGTAAAAATGCCTGCCAGCATGGAATACCCCCAGCCCAGCGCCGACACGAAAAACAGAAATCCGAACAGGCCGTAGACGATGGAGGGTATCCCCGAAAGTGTCTCAGCCGTCATGCGCACAATTTTGACCAGCTTATTGCCACGGCGGGCGTATTCCACGGTATAAACCGCCGAAAACACCCCCAGCGGCACCGCGACCAGCAGTGACAGCGCTGTAATGCCGATGGTATTGATCAACGCGGGGAAAAGAGAGACGTTTTCGCTATTATAGGTCAGAGAAAACAGTGATAACGTTAGGTTTGGGACACCTTTGATCAGCACATACCCCACAATGGAGACAAACACCAACGTGGTCGACGCCGTGGCAAGCCAGACCAGAGCCCGCAGCACGAAAGAAAGCGGATCGGACGGGGATGAAATCTTTGGCAATTTCATGATTTCTCCCTCCGTGTCACCAGCGAAAACAGGAGATTGATGGCCAAAATAAAGACAAACAACACCACACCTGTGGCCACAAGGGCCTCGCGGTGCAGGTCGGCTGCATACCCGATTTCCAACACGATGTTCGACGTCAGGGTACGCACCCCCTTGAGCAGCCCGGCCGGCATTCTAGCCTGATTTCCGGCAATCATCATGACGGCCATTGTCTCACCGATGGCTCGTCCCACACCGAGTATCGTTGCCGCCAGCAGTCCGGATCTTGCCGCCGGCAGCGTGGCAAAAAATACACTGCGCTCTTTTGTGGCACCAAGTGCCAGCGCTCCTTCGTAATAGCTCTCAGGCACGGCACGGATAGCCGCCTCAGATACATTGATCACTGTTGGCAGAATCATCATACCCAACAGCAGCATCGCTGTCAGCATGGTGTCGCCCGTTGTGCCGGAATCTTCGAACAGTCGGCGAATCATCGGCACCAGTACTACAAGGCCGAAGAAGCCGTAAATAACCGATGGAATTCCCGCCAGCAGCTCTATTGCGGGCTTGAGCAGTCTATAAATCCACCTAGGAGAAAAGCGTGCCAAAAATACAGCGGTCAAAATACCGGTCGGCACCCCCAGTAGGATTGCGCCCGCGGTCACCCAGATGCTGCCTGCTATCATCGGCAAAATGCCGAAGATTTCGTTGGTCGGCTTCCACTTTTGCCCCAGAATAAAATCAAAGAACCCGATTTTAGCCATAGCGGGCACACCGTTTGAGAACAGGAACATACAGATAAGCGCTACCGCGCCAATTGAGGTGCAGGCGGCCAGCAGAAACACCAGCTTCATAACCTGCTCTTTCAGCTTCACAAAATCCGTCCTTTCAAATCATATTTAGATGCGCCGCAAGACGCGGCTTACCCGCGTCTTTTAACGGCGTTGCAGTTTTAGTTTTTAAGAAAGCGCGTTCCACCTCGTGGTTTCTCCAGTGAAGATGCCCAGAACATTTTCAGAGGTCATATCGGTTTTGGGGTTTTCATTATTGACGACCACCGCAATGCCGTCGATGGCGATAACAGTAGGTTTAATGCCCTTTTCAAGCTCACTGTCCTTGAGCTCGCGCGAAGCCATGCCGATGTCGCAGATGCCCTCTATCGCCGAGTTCATGCCGGTGGTGGAGTCGCTCTGCTGAATTTCAACGGTTGCATTCGGGTTGACGGCGATATAGGCTTCTTTAAGCTTTTCCATAACCGGCGTAACCGAGGAGGAACCCGCAACGACTACCTTGCCGGAAGGCTTCTTGCTCGTATACCCGTTGACGGCATCCACACTGATATAGCCGCTTTTTTCAACAATAGCCTGCCCGTCAGTACTCATAATAAAGCCAATGAAGTCCTGTGCAGTTTCACTGACGGTTTTCTTTGTCGCGATATTGAAGGGACGGGCCACCTTGTATGTGCCGGCTTTAATGTTGGCTGCGGTAGCCTCGGCGCCGTCAATTTTTAGCGCTTTAACGGTATTATTAAGCGAACCGAGCGAGATATAGCCAATGGCGTAGGGGTTACCCGCAACGTTGGTCATCATGACTGAAGTGCTATTAGTGATGCTGGCTTCTTCAGTGGTGTAATCAACCTTTTTGCCGTCTGCATCCTTTTTTTCGATACCGAACAACTCAATAAAGGCACCGCGTGTACCGGAACCTTCCTCGCGGGAGATGACGGCAATATTTTTTGAGGTATCAAAATTACTCGCGGAGGAGGACGGCGCAGCAGAGGAAGGTGTGACCGAGGGCGCAGCCGCCCCGGATGAGCTGGAGGACGAAGCGCCACAGCCTGCGAACGTCGTTAGCGCCATAG
>DATMYZ010000427.1:0-16030 GCA_035560675.1 Clostridia bacterium | reverse complement strand
TAAAGTATGAGCTATTATAAGAAAATTATCATCTCAATCATAATGTTAGTTATGTTACTAATGGTCCATCTATCTGTTTATGCAGCGTCTCCGGCGGAGTGGCACTCGGTAAAAGGCACCTATACCAGAAGCAATAATAGTCAATACAGCAGCGGCACCTTATCGTTGATGTATCTGAACAACGACGTCATTATGTTCGAATTTTTTGTGTCAGAGGGCAGCGAAAGCGCAACCATCTCAAACAATTTTTGCCTTTCTGGGGCGTTTTATGTAGATGATAACGGAACCGGACTATATAAACACCCTAAGGCAGAGAACGTTCAAATAACATTTAATCTAAATGACGGCAAAGTGTCTGTAAAACAAACAGGCAAACTGCCCGTTAATGTGAGCGGTACCTATCACTTTGTCAATAGCTATATCAACGTGACAGAGGAAGCGGCCATTGAAATATTAGAGCAATTACCTACTGCCGCAACAAGCTTAAACCACAACAACGGCGAATATAAGCTTTCACTAGCTCAAGAAATGGTAGATGGCTGGTTTTACGATGTTAAAGCCAATTTTGTTGACACCAATGCACTGATTGCAGAATTTTACATCGCAAGCGATATGAGTGCAGTCTATCGGGTCGATACCGACAGCTCCATCTTGATTTGGGGTTCAGCAGAGCCTTTGCTTGATGCGACCTATCCCATTGATGCGGAGTCGCTTTTGGGAACAACCTCAACTGCAAGTAACTCTGACACAAGCAATGCTATCACAGACAAAATGGAGCTTAGCGCGAATTATGTCTCAGTAACCCTCCCGAATGATGCCATTGCAATCGAGAACAGTGCACCGATAACCATTAAAGTTCCCGGTGCACTTGATTACACCTTTAAGTGCCAGTCATCCAACACCAAAATTGCAAAGGTTGATAACAAGGGCGTCATCACCGCTGTTGCACACGGAGAAGCTGTTATCACCGTCACCGTTATGATCGATGGCGCACAAAGACCGTTTGCATTAGCCATACACACCTTTGCTAATGAGAGAACCGCTTCTTAAATAACTTACTACGGGCAATCTTTAATTTGACTTATCAAAATTTTGGAGGCGTTTTGTTGAACAGGTATAAAAAAATTATAGCTTCAGTCACAGCTATTTGCTTAATGGCGGGGTGCGCAGCCGGAAAAGCTGCGGGTAAAAGCACTGAGGGCTCACCAACTTTGCCACCTCAAGAAACACCAGCAAGTCAGGTGCCAAGCACACAGTCCACTAGTAATAGTCAAGCATCAAGCGGTTTGGGCTATCTCTTTGAGGCAAAGGACATAGAATCGATTCAATTGACGGGCCGGGACATTCTCGACGGCAAAGAAGCGAATATGAGTGTCAAAATTTCTGACGCTATTAATATGGACTTTCACATTTCAAGAGATAGTCCGAATGGAACCCAGCTATATGCAATTTATAATTCGACGGCTTATAATCTGGCGGCCAATTATATCAGCCCCGATGTTTTCGATAATGACGAGGCTATTCCTGAGTACAGCTACCAGCTTGCCTGCTATGACTTTGATAACGACGGCACAAAAGAAATTGTCGTTGCAGCGGGCAATAATGACGATACGTTATCGGTCTTTATATTTTATGTTGACGTCGAAGCACCGTTTGTTTGCTATCCTGAAAACTATATATTGGGCTACAAAAATTCTTATGTGAATAAAAGCAACGAGATTTGCGTGCCGTCACCCAACGGCGTAAAAGTTTATAAATACAACGTCAGGGCGGAGGATGCCGAATACGCAAAGCTTTCGGGGCCCATTAAAATATCGGTTAATTTTGCTGCCGAAGATCAGATGAAATTGTATGTAGGAGCCAATAAGTATGTTAAGGACGAAGGTGCCCCAACCCTTTTGATTTTGCCTACAGAAAAGCTTGGGAACGTTTCAATATGCCTTATAGAATATGACACCAATACAGACCGACACTATGTCACTAAGGATTTATATAACATCTCTGAGCTGACGCCTGAGAAGCCACTGCTCGTGCAGGCCTTTTTACCGGATTTTCCAGCCCTTGCGGTCTCATATACAGACGAATTTGGCACAGCGCAATTATGGGGTATTGCCGAGAGCCTCAAGGACGGCACTGTTTACTTGTTCGAGATGGGAACCGCCAAAGGCTAACTAAAAGCTGCATTTGCAAAAAATAAGCTAAAGGGCTTGATGTCTGTAATTTACAGATATCAAGCCCTCGCCGTTTCTTTATTTGCATAGTCTTTTGGCCATTCTAGCCCTATTGATCGCAATTATTTATCCAGCAGCAGTTTGAGCTCGTCTATAAACGATCCAATGTCTTTGAACTGGCGATAGACCGACGCAAACCGCACATAGGCCGCCTTGTCAATATCCTTGAGCCTTTGCATTGCCAACTCACCGATGCGGCTGGTGCGAATCTCGCGCTCCATCGCATTTTGCAGCGTGGCCTCAATCTCATCTACAGCCTTTTCAACCTGCATTAGAGACACCTGTCGCTTTTCGCAGGCGCGTAGCATGCTGTTTAAAAGCTTGTCACGATAAAACGGTTCCATCGCGCCATCTTTTTTAATGACCATAATCGGAATCGTTTCCACCGCCTCATAGGTGGTAAAGCGCTTCTGGCAAGAGAGGCATTCGCGCCTGCGGCGAATTCGTTCGCCGTCGTCCGCTGGGCGGGAGTCGATAACCTTACTTTCGGTGTAGGAACAAAACGGGCACTTCATCGAATGAACCTCCTTAACGTAGCCGCACAGTCTGAATCGTCAATTCAGGCCGCTTTTATAATAAAAGTATACCACGTCAGGAACAAAATGCAACGCTCAGGCGAAGATAACCTTTCGCCCCACATCTCCCATACCAAGTGATTGAGCAATTTGTTCTTCAAGCCTTTCGAGCGGAGGCTGTTCAAAATTAAAGCGCAGCGCCAGCGCTTCAAGCTCGCGGTGATCACAGTCAAGGTCGCACACCAGCGCAACCACCTGATCGCAGGCGTCACAGGCAGCCAGCCCACCCACAATCAATGCACCCTTCTCATTGCGCACAACAGTGAAGGTAACATGATAGGTCAGCGGCAGATTTTTTGCCAGAAACAACTCCAGCGGCGTCATATTTTAGCCCTCCTTGCGGTTTTTTCAATTCTACCCTAAAAACCACAATTTGGAAATTATATCCATTCGACAAGCGCTCGATTATTTCTCTGGCGCACGCCGTCGTTTGACAGTACAATCTGGTTTTTTGGCGTCAGGAGGCACTTTGTGTCGCAGGCTTTGGCAAATATTACAGTAGACTTTCAAACTGCTTCAGGCCCTCGACAAGCTGCTCTGTCCGCTGAAAATTCCACCTGTACAGTTCAAGCAGCACCGCACCATCGTAGGCCAACGTATTAAGCCGCCGCACCAGTTCGGCAAAATCAAAATCGCCCTCGCCCAACGCCAGACAATCACGGCCGCCCCGATGGTCGCTTAAATGCAGATGCGCCAGACGGGGGCCCATTGCGTCAAGCATTTCAAACGGCGTCACACCGGCTCTGACCGCCTGCTTAATATCCAGCACAAAATCGACATCCGGTATGGCGCGCGCCATGCTTTTTATAAATTTTGGCGTGCCGCTATGGCAGCGGGCTACATTTTCTTGGCAAAGGCTCACCCCAAAGCCGAAGGCAATATCGCGTAGCCGGGCAAAGCGTTCAAAATAAAAATCTGGCTCCAGCGGCATAAAGCTGCGCGCCCCGTGGAACACCAAAAGCTGCGCCCCCACCAGATTGCAAAACTCAAAATACCGGCGGTATTCCTCCGCTTCGTCATCAAAGCGGCGGGCATAGCTGCTGAAAAAGCTGACGCCTTCTGCCTCTGAAGAATATGGATGCACAGAAACAATCTGCGTACCCGCGGCAACAGCAATGCGGTTAAGTCGGCCAGCAAATTCCGGCGTCTTTTCTGAGGGAGAATTCAAAAATACCTCTACCGTGTGAACGCCCAAGCCGATCAGCGCCGTGAGCGCCTCTTCGGTCAGCATGGGAAACAGGCAGGACGTCGATACTCCTGTTTTCATAGTCATTCTCCCTTTCAAATATCCGTATGCGCTAAGCGATGCCGCGCTTTTTTCTTATCAGAGGCTAGCCCAATGCCACATCTAGCACCATCATAACAATAAAGCCCAGCAATACTCCGACGGTTGCAACCCGTTTATTGTCTTTAAACGACTCGGGAATAAGCTCAGAGCAGACCACTGAAATCATCGCGCCCGCTGAAAAGGCCAGCGTAATTGGCAGCGCCGCACGCATGGTAAGGGCAAAAAGCACACCGAACACACCTGCCACCGGTTCCACTAAGCCAGACGCCTGCCCCACCATAAAGCTCCTAAGCCGACTTGCACCATCCCGACGCAGCGGCATGGCAACACAGGTTCCTTCTGGGAAGTTCTGCAACCCGATACCCAAAGCCAGCATCATAGCAGTCAGCAAAGAGGTTCCTTCGATGCCAATCGCCACGCTGCCAAACGCCACGCCAACCGCCAGTCCCTCGGGGATATTATGCAGCGTGACCGCCGACGTGATAAGAATTGAGCGCCGCACTTTGCCGCCGTCGCGGTTGGTGAAACGCGCTCTGGACAGCATAACATCTGACATAATGACAAACACGCCGCCGCTAGCAAAGCCAACAGCTGCTGTCAGCCAGGCGTTGCGGCCTAGCTCGGTGGCCAGCTCAATAGCCGGCGAAAGCAGAGACCAGAACGAAGCAGCGATCATGACACCGGCGGCAAAACCCATCATCATATCCAACACTTTCTGATTGACCGACTTAAAGAAGAAAACTACAGACGCGCCAAGAGCGGTAACGCCATATGTAAACAGCGTTGCCAAAAGCCCCTGATAGACTGGATGCAGCGAAGCAAACCAAAACAAAGTCATCCCTCCGAACATAAAACTTTTCATGTTAGCTTATGCTCGCAGAGGTGCTCTTGCTAATGACAAATCGGCAGAGCCGCGACGAAGTCACGCGCAGCACTGCCGATTTTTCCATTTCCCCACAAAAATCGACCTAACCAGATTAGGGCAGTTTTTATGGATGTGATATAAGTTTAAGCGGTTTTTCTCTGTTGCCAGATTACCCACAGCATGGTGGCGATGCACAGAGAAGAATAACAGCCAGATACCATGCCGATGATCATGGGAACAGAAAACGACAGAATGGATGTAACATTATACATCCACGCAACGATTGAAACTACAACCATGGAGCAAACCGTGGTGATGCTCGTCATCAGTGAGCGGGTGAACGATTGGTTCAGGCTCAGGTTCATCATTTCTTCAATCGGCATGGCACTGCCATAAATGCGCTTATTCTCACGCACACGGTCGTAGATAACGATGGTGTCGTTAAGCGAATAGCCCAGAATAGTCAGGCAGACCGCAATAAAATTGGCGTTGATTGAAATGCGGAATAGTACAAACACCGCAAAAACCATGAGCAGGTCATGTATCAGCGCGATAACCGCAGTGATGCCCGCCGACCAACCACCAATCTTTTTAAAACGCAGGCTGATATACACCACCATGAGCAGGGATGCAAAAGCCACAGCCGTAAGACTCTTGATCAGAAATTCCTTACCAATGGTAGGATTAATGACACTGATAGAAGCGGTGGCCAGATTGTTATCCTTATACTTCTCCACAAGCGCTGTGGCCAGCTCGGCCTGCTTGTCGGCGTTAAGGCCCTCGCTGGTGGGCAGCGAAATAACATAATTCTGTGTGCCGGAAGCAATATCGGTCGATTTCTGCAACGAAATCTTCTGTCCCAGAACAGATTCCACCGACTGTTGAAACTCTCCCTGATCAATATCGCCCGTGTAGGAATAGGTGATGAGCGCGCCGCCTTTAAACTGAATATCCAGATCGACGCCAAAGAAAACCGTACCGACGAGCATGATGAGAATCAGCACAAGCGAAAGCCCAAAATAGATTTTACGGTGTCCGAAAAAATCAATATTCCACTTTTTCATCAGTTCTTACCTCCGTACAGCGCGGGGTTACGCAGAGCGCTGAAGCGTGAGACCGACTTAAGCAGCAGCTTCGAGACGTACACACCCATCAACAGATTGAGAATAACGCCGACGAGCAGCGTGTAGCCAAACGAATAAATAGTGCCGGAGGCCGAAACGCCGAACATAAAGAACACCGGCGAAAGCATACGGGCAAAAAGGCTGTCAGGCGGTCCGAAAGCGCCCATCAGAATGATAGAAACAATGATAACCGTGACGTTGCCGTCTAAAATGGCTGTAAACGCACGCTTAAAACCAGAATCGACAGCAGCGTCGATTGAGCGACCGTTTGCCAGCTCTTCTTTGATACGCTCGGCAGTAATGATATTGGCGTCAACACCGAAACCGATTGCCAGAATAATACCGGCAATACCGGGCAGCGTGAGCGTAAACGACGGAAATACTGCAAAAAAGCCAGTGATGGATGCAACCATCATAATAATCTGTCCGGCCAGCGCAATCATGGCAACAAAGCCCGGCAGGCGATAAAGCGAAATCATAACCAGGCCAACCAGAGCGAATGCAATGGCACCCGCCATCAGCATGGCATCTTTAGCGCCAAGGCCAAGTGTCGGTGATATGGTGTTATAGTTCTCGGTCACCAGCGCAAAGGGTAGCGCACCGCCATTAATCTTATTGGCAAGATCCATCGCACTCTTGGCATCAAAATTGCCTGAAATACTGGCGACACCGTCTGTAATCTGGTCGTTAACTGTGGGCGCAGAGATCAGAGTGTTGTCCATCCAGATAGAAATAGGCTTGCCAATGAGCTTTTTGGTAGCAGCGGAGAATTTCTCCTTGCCGGACTCCTTAAGCTTGAGTTCCACCATATGCACACGTGTGCCGCTGCTGTCCTGCGTATAGACGGCAGAAGCCGATTCGACGTCGGCACCGGTGAGCACGATGTTATCTTTAGTGTCTCCGGTGGGCATTCCCAGCGAATCGACCTCGTCCAATTCACGGAAGGTCAGATTTGCTGTGGCACCCAATTCGGCAATAGCCTGCTCGGGGTTGAACTCCGTTTCATCCGCCTTCCACGGGAAGCGCACAATAATGCGGTTCTTGTCGTAGTCGGTGTAAACCTCGCTATCGGTGATGTTCTGGCTCACCAGTCGAATCTGAATGATCGACTCGGCGGCAGCCATCTCCTCTTTGGTTGCTGTCACACCCTCGGGCGGGGAGAAGGTGACGTCAACGCCGCCGCGGATATCAATACCCCAGCGCACGTCGTCAATGCCTTTAATTTGGGTTGTGGTGATGTCACCATAGGTGCTTGAAACGCCGGCAACCGTCAGAAAGCCCATTGCCGCGATCAACAGCACGATGATGAAAAATACCGGTTTGCCAACCTTTTTCACAATCTTGCCTCCAGTTCGTGTTTTAGTCGGTCCGCGCCGTCAATAACGGCCGACGGAAACGCGGGTTTTCCTCACCAGCCCGCCTGCGTCACGCGCAGGACAAGGCCCCTTGAAACACCGTTTTCCTTACGACGTCAATAAATTTCATTATAGAATAATGCAGCATGAATGTCAACGCCACTTATGCAACTTTAACTGCATTTTTACGGCAAACGCTCTCAGTATGAAGCGAATGATACAAATTTCGGGATAGCGTGTAAGATCTCTAGCAACGGAACCCCTGCACCCCATTATTTAATCGCAAAACGCATCAAACTTTCAACTCGGCCTTTACTCCTAGAATCGCCTTGTTGGCGCTAAGCATCGGGTGGATAAAATCGTGCAGATATTCCGTTACCTGCTCTGGCGCACGCCCCACAAACAATGCAGGGTGCATAACCTGAGACAGCTCGTCCATGGTCAGGCCGAATGCGGAATCATCCGCGATACGTTGTAGCAGGTCATTTTTGCCGCCTTCCTCCTTGACGACGCACGCCGCCGCCAGCGAGTGAGACCGGAGCCTTTCATGCAGTTCCTGACGGTCACCGCCCTTTTTAACGGCCTGCATCATAATGTTTTCAGTCGCCATAAACGGCAGCTCCGCCATGACGCGGGCTTCGACCACCTTGGGGTAGACCACCAGCCCGTCGCAGACGTTGAGCATAATCTGCAAAATGGCATCCACCGCTAAAAATGCCTCGCTGATAGCAATGCGCTTGTTGGCCGAGTCGTCAAGCGTGCGCTCAAACCACTGCACCGACGCAGTCAATGCGGGGTTTGTGCTGTTGGAAATTACATAACGCGCCAGCGCACAAATGCGCTCAGACCGCATGGGATTGCGCTTATACGGCATAGCGGAGGATCCGATCTGCTGCTTTTCAAACGGTTCTTCCATCTCTTTAAAGCTTTGCAGCAAACGCATGTCGTTCGCAAATTTCGACGCCGACTGCGCGACGCCCGACAGCACGTCCATCACCTGAGCGTCCACCTTACGGGAGTAGGTCTGGCCCGACACCGGGACAACACCCTCAAAACCCATTTCGCGCGCGATGAAGGCTTCAACCCGTTTTGTTTTTTCGGATTCACTTCCAAATAGCTCGACAAAGCTGGCCTGGGTGCCAGTTGTACCCTTGCTGCCCAGCAACAGCAGACTCTTGATGCGGTGTTCGACCTCGTCAAGATCCATCATCAGCTCATTCATCCACAGCGTGGCACGTTTGCCAACGGTGGTCAGCTGAGCAGGTTGCAAATGGGTGTAGGCCAGCGCAGGCTGGTTCTTGTGCCGTTCGGCAAAATCAGCCAACAGCGCGATGACGTTAATAAGCTTGCAGCGCACGAGACGCAACGCCTCACGCATGACGATGATGTCGGTGTTATCGCCGACATAACAGCTGGTTGCCCCTAGATGAATGATGCCCTTCGCTTCGGGACACTGAACGCCGTAGGCATAAACATGGCTCATGACGTCGTGGCGCACAAGGCGCTCGCGCTCTTCAGCTACCTCGTAGTTAATATTGTCTTTGTTGGCTTCAAGCTCGGCAATCTGCGCGTCGGTAATGGCCAGTCCCTCGGCCTGTTCGGCCTTGGCCAGCGCGATCCACAACCTGCGCCAGGTGCGAAATTTCATCTCGGCCGAAAAGAGGTATTGCATTTCCTCGCTGGAGTAGCGGGTGGAAAATGGGCTTTCAAACTTTTCGTACAATTGTATTGTCCTCCTCCTGGGCTTGTTTTAAAACAAAGAAATCAACAAATATTTTGCCGCCCGCGCTTATGGAAAAAGTCGCAGATCCGATTTTAAAAACAACCCTGATATCACTGCATAAGATTTTACTACAAAATGCCTCTCACAGCAACATTTGCATAAAATTTTGCCCGTGGGGCGAAAGTTATTCGCTAGTCGTAAAAAAGTTCTTTGTCCCGCCCTGCCTTTGATGTCCCAAGCCGCAAAAAAAGAAGCTTTCGCCAGACTGGCAGGGCAGCTGAGCTGCATTTTATAGTGATCTGTCGTAAAAATAACATCGAGTATTGCGCATGCCTCTTGCCTGTAGATGGCGAGAATGACGGTTGGCAATAAATTCTCTGTAAAGTATTATGCCCTTCGCGCACAAAATCAACGATCTGTTCTCTTTTCCTTTTGGGCTTTCAAACAACTCGGTGTATGTTTTATATTAAGTTCTGCATAGCGACAATTGATTTTGCATAAAGCCAGCCCAGCCTGTCCGACTTTGCATGCGGCAGGTCAGGCCTGCGCCAGCTACCGCAAAATTTTTCGGCTAAGCCGACGGAAGACGGCCGCAACCCTGCACCCGGATTTGGGCAACACAACCAGCATCCCTTCTACACGCTTTGCTTTTTGCATTTAACCGCTTTGGCTCTGCGGGCGGCAGGCCGCCCGCCTTCTTTGTTCTATCGCACACCACATCACTAAAGACCGTAGAAACGCCTGAGCCATTCCACAGCTTCGCCAGAATCAATACCAGAGCCCTCATCGGGCAGCGTCGTACTGACGCTAGGACCTATCTTAACACGATGATCCGTCTGTTGCTCCGGTGTTGTGACAGAGCTTTCTGGTGTCGCGCCCTCTGGCATTACGCCTTTTTGCACCTCATTTTGCCGCGCGGCATTCCACTGCGCCGCGTTTTCCCGAGCGCTGTTCTCCGATATAGTGCTATCCTGCATAGCGCGTTCCAGCACGCCGCTATCCGATATCGGGCTGTCTTGCGGGGTGCTTTCAAGTAGAGCCATTTCCGGCGGGGTGCCGTCCGGTGTGGCGTGGCCTGGTATTCTGTTTTCGGCCTCGGCACGGGTTGCCACGCCACTGTCTGATATGATGCTGTTCTGGGGAACAACTTCCGGCGCAGGTCTGCCCTGCACGATGCTTTCTCGTATGGTGCTCCAGTTTGCTGCGTTTTCCATCGCGGAATTGCCAGATGCTGGGGTTTGATCCAAGCCGCTGCACGATATCGGGCTGGCCTGCGTAGGGCTGTTTGGTGGCGTATTACCCGTTGTAGCACTATCTAAAACAGGTTTTAAAACTGCTACGGCCTTTTGCGCGAAGGGATCGGTGTCACTCTGCGCTATTGCGGCACAGGTTCGTTTAATTTTATACCAGGTAGCTTTGTCAAGCACGCCGGTAACGGGCAGATCAAAAATGTACTGGAACGCACGTATCGCCCGCTCACAGGGCGCGTCGAAGTTGGGGCTATCGGCAGACAGCGGCACAATAGCTGGATAATTCTGTCCGATTCGATTGAGCTGCCGCTTAATAACACAAATATCGTCGCCTGAAGCGCCGCGCATTAACGGCGTGCCCAAAAAGCGCTCCTGTTCGCCCTGCCGCGGCGCATTTTGTACCATTACAATATCCTCTCCGTAATATTTCATGAGAATATCATAAACAGTATTTCCATTTTTGGCCATGAGAACCACGTCGGGCTGACATAAAACACCGCTGCCCGCCACCGCCTGCCCGCTCCGGCAAATTTGTGTCGGCAGCGGTTCACCACTGCCCTGGCGGGTCAGGTAATTATTGAACATATCCTCCACAAGGCAGCTGGTGTTATAAAACAGGCAAGCTTGATCATTAAACGGCAGGTCATCTTCCGCGCTGCCGGTAATGTCAAAGGCGCAGCCGCGCGAGCGATACCACCTGTGGCAGACGCGATGAAGCGCAAAAGACGTAATCGCATAGATATTGGCACGCTGAGCGTTTTCAGGCCAAGTTGGGTTAACAAGACAACAGGCGCACCCTTTTACATAGTCCACAAACGGCATGGTCATATTTGGTGCGTCGGTGTCCTTGCCACCAAGGTGAACCGTTATGACATCCGGGATTTGGACATACCGGCTTTTTTGCATCGTTATTCCCTCTGGGCGTCGCTGCTTTCCGTCACAGCGGCACTGTTATTCGTGCCCACCCGGTTCGAATCGCTGGTCAAATCAATTCGTTTGACCGAGGTGACGCCATCGAATATCGAAACCTCCTCGCCGGATACGGGTTCAAATCCCGAGGCTTGAACGGCTACAAAATATTGCGCACTCAGATCGCCGCCATCCATAGGCTGAGGATATACCGGTATTTCACGTATCGGTGCAGGCAAGCGGATCGACTCTGTTTTGCCGCTGCTGTCGGTCATAACCTTAGCTACTACCTTGTTACCGCTCTCCTCAGGGTGGCTGACCGTTACAACGGCATCCATAACCGGTTTTGTTCTGTTTTGTGCGGTCACATTGACAATCAGTCTCCCCGCACCCAGATTTGGTGTTCCTGTAACGCGCCGTAGTTCGTCCGAGGCGGGCATTAAAGCAGAGCCAGTGGTGGTTTCAGTCGTTGTCTCCGTATCAGCTTCAGTGTTGATCTCTGTTTCAACAACCATTTCGGTTCGCGATTTCGTTTTCGTATCAGATTGTGTGACAGTGTCTGTCGTAGGCATTACAACCGCTATAGCGACCGGATCTTCAGACTTTAGCGATGGCGCGGATGCTTCCAGCACCAGGGGTTCCTCCGGCGCGATAGGTCGCACCGTCACAATTGGTGCCTGTGGCGCAACTGGCTCAATACCTTCGGGCAACGGAACGGCCTCCTCCACACCCGGTGCCGGGATTTCGACGTCTATCTTCTCCTGGTCGGAAATGCTCTCTCGTACCGTCGCTGCGCTCTGGCGCTGAGCCATCGCCGCATAGTTGGGGTCCTTGGCCAATGCCATGCGGTACATTTCCATTAACTCGCGTTCATACTGCTCAATGCTTTTTTGTGGCATAAGTGCTCTCTCTCCTTTTAAAATGGCTTCTCATTACCACTATATGCAACGCAAAGTGAATGCGACTACTAAAACTAATGCAATTCCCCGCTTCAATACCAAAAATCAGTCATTTTGCTACGCGGCCGGGCCGATGTGTTTAACAGCAGGCTCACAGCACCCCATATACCGGCGTCATTTTGTAGCGCTGCTATTTTAATGGGTGTGTTTACCGTGTCGCCAAAGGCCACGCTGCGGTAATGCCGCTCGATGGTGGCACGCAGCAGCTCGCCCGCCTTAGAAATTCCACCGCCTACCACAAAGACCTGGGGGTCGCAAACGACGGCAATATCTGCAAGTGCGCGCCCCAGCGTTTCGGCCATACGGTCTATAACCAGCAGCGCGGCGGCATCCCCCGATTGGGCCGCCGCAAATATGTTTTCGGCTGTAAGCTGTTCTGCGGGCACCGGCATCTTGACCCCGTCTGTCGCAGCCTTTTTTGCCAGCCGCACCAGACCCGGTGCAGAGGCATACTGTTCTAAGCAGCCCCGCCTGCCGCAGCTGCACGGCGTTGTCTCGTTAGGTGAAACGCCGATATGCCCGATCTCTCCGGCACAACCGTACGCCCCTTTTAACAGTCTGCCACCCAGAATGACCGCACCGCCCACGCCGGTGCCAAGCGTAATCAGCACCATGCTCTCGCAGCCCTTTGCCGCGCCCTGCCAAATCTCGCCAAGTGCAGCGACGTTGGCGTCGTTTTCCGCTCGGACAGAAAAGCCACACAGCGATTCAAGTGTTCCTTGCAGCGTTACCTTCCCCCAGCTGAGGTTGACACAACCGTGCACTACGCCCTGCGCATCCACAGGGCCGGGCGCGCCTACACCGGCACCGAGAACGTCTGCATGGGTCAGCCCTCTTACCGCCATACCTTTGTGTATGCTGTCGGCAATTTCGGCAAGCATGGCGGTACTGTCTCCGTCCGTGCGTGAGGGGATCCGCCATTTTTCTAAAAGGCCCTTTTCCATTGAAAAGAGCCCTAGCTTGACCGACGTTCCACCGATATCTACACCAAAGGCATATGATTGTTTTGACATAATAACATCCTCTTTGCTGTCAGCATTGTACAAGTTCTAGAATGTGCTATACTATTATTAATTATTTGCCGAAAGGACAGTGCGTGATGAAATACAGCTTTTTAAACGACTATAGCGAGGGTGCGCACGAAAGTATTATTGCAGCTATGGCCGCCTCTAATCTGGTGCAGACGGTAGGCTATGGCACCGACGAATTCTGCGATCGCGCCCGTGCGCGGATTGCTGCTGAAGTAAAGCGCCCCGACAGCTGCATCCACTTTCTTGTGGGCGGCACCCAGGTGAACCTTACCGCCGCAGCCGCGTTACTGCGACCGCATCAGGGCATGATTTCAGCCGAAAACGGACATGTGAGCGTGCATGAATCTGGCGCGATTGAGGCCACCGGGCACAAGGTACTCACCATTCCCACACCGGATGGCAAGCTGACTGCCAAGGCGGTGGAAGCGCTGATTAAAGCCCACTATGACGACCCAACGGCCGAGCACATGGTGCAGCCCGGCATGGTTTATGTCTCGCAGCCAACCGAACTGGGCACGGTCTACCGCAAGCAGGAGCTGGTCGATCTTTCAGCGGTCTGCCAAAAATATCATATCCCGCTGTACTTAGATGGCGCACGCTTAGGCTGTGCGCTGACATGCCGCGGCAACGACCTGACACTGCCCGACATTGCAGCGCTCACCGACCTGTTTTATATTGGCGGCACCAAAATGGGCGCGCTGTTTGGCGAGGCACTGGTCATTAACCGGCCGGAGCTGAACACCGACTTCCGTTCAATTATCAAGCAGCGTGGCGGAATGCTGGCCAAAGGCCGCCTGCTGGGCATCCAGTTCGAAACGCTTTTCACCGACGGGCTCTACTATAAGCTGGCACAGCACGCCATTGATATGGCCGAAAAACTGGCCGGTGGTATTGCGGCACTGGGCTATTCCTTTGCAGCTGAGGCAGTGACTAACCAGCTCTTCCCCATTTTGCCAAAGGCAGTGCTGGTGCGTTTGGAGGAAGATTTTATATTCTCGGTGCAGGGGGCTTACAGCGATACGCACGATGTTATCCGCCTGTGTACCTCGTGGGCGACCGACCCCGACATGGTGGAAAAATTCTTGCAAAAGCTTAAAGCGTATACAGTTTGAATATAAGAACATTGATCAAAGAAAGGCGTTTGTCTATCAGGTGGTGGAAAGGTCAGAGCGTCAGCTCTCCCGACAACACACGGTAGTGCACCTCCTGAAGGGCAAGGCGATACACCATGGTCAGCGACATTGTTTCGCCACCAAATTCGCCACCCAGCTGCACCGTAATGGTATAGTCACAGCCCTTCTTATACACAGACTCTACCTCTGCAAGCGTCCACGCCGGAAGATTGGATGCCAATTCGGTTACCGAAGGCAGTGGATACACCAGAAAGGCCGAGCCAAAATCTTCTGACAACACCTTTGCCACCTGCTGCGGAGAAAAGCTTTGCCCGCCGCTTTTAACGGCACAATACTGCAACAGATGTGCTGGGTTGATCTGTGTCGGTTCGGAAAAACCATATACGATGCCGCTCTGCGCCAAATTCTCGACCATTGAAACGACGGTTTGGCGCTCTTCGGCTGTCAACGGGTCGCTAAAGCCACGCCATGGCCGCCTTGCCATATCGTTTAATATCAGTATCAGGTTTGAAATACAGCTATCCTGATCCGCGGAAAAATTCAACCGCTCCATCGTGTCGGGACGACTTACCCGCTCGAGATAGGCGTCTTTTTGAGCACGCTGCTGTTGGGTTAAATCCATCAGCGAATAATGGCGCGACAGATCATCGGTCATTGACTCAAAGCTTTCAAACCTGGCAGCAGCCGACATAACGGCGGGTTGGATAAGGACGATTTTTTGGTCTTCCGCTCCGGCATGCGTAGAAAGAACCAATGCCGCCAACAAAAAAACAGTTGTTCTGTATAAAAGCGTCATTGCATGCTCCTTTCAGTCTCTGTTGTGAAGTTTAGCTGATCAACTTTAAAACGGCCTGATATTGGCGAGGTTTTTTCGTGTTGCAGCGAGGGCAACGCTGAAAACAGGCCACATGGGCAGTGTGGTTTTTAAGTTGCCGGGCAACAGATAGGGGTATATCACCATTATAGGAAAAAATGACCAGCATTTCAATGCGCGAAGAGTCCCGAAGCCGACTTTTCTTGATATTTCGCTCGACTTTCTGTTTGCGCCGCTTTAACGTGACATTAGTTTTTTTGACAAGCAAGGGTTGCCGTACGTTATTCGTGCAGCGGCCCTTCAAGCTGTCGATAAAGTCACGGCGGTTCGACAATTTGCACAAAATGAAGCCGCTTTAAACGGCATCGAGAAAACCCCTTGCGGGGGGTTCTCCCACGCAAAAACAGTCCACCGGACTGTTTTTGTGCCCTCTCCTACGCTTTCACACGATAAAATGACGTACGGGACGCTGTCCCGCGCCCTGCAAGCTTTTAGGAAAGCTTGACCAAAACTTATATTTGTGCAACTTTTTCTGTAATATGAGTTTTTCGACAGACTGAGCAGACCGTTTAAACAAACGGTTTGCTCAGTCTGTCGAAAAAGCCTCGCATATGCTGGGCTTTTTCATTTGCATCTGATAAAATAGTATTTGGGTGATGTAAAATGTTGCAGCGAGGAAAATTAGATCGCGGCGTGCTAGAAATGGTAGATACAGAAAGCCTGGTACCGCAGAATCATCTGCTGCGGAAAATTGATGCGGCAGTAAACTGGGA
>DATMYZ010000426.1:0-3728 GCA_035560675.1 Clostridia bacterium | reverse complement strand
GGCTTTTGCATGGAGCATTTTGATATTGTTATTGTAGGAAGCGGAGCAGGTCTGATGGTGATGGAAGCGGCCCTAAACAGAGGGCAGCGCTGTGCCATTATTGAAAAATCAAAGTTTGGGGGCACTTGCCTGACCAAAGGCTGTATTCCGTCTAAAATGCTGGTCTATCCGGCCGATTTTATCCGAGAGGCTCAGACCTCTGAACGGTTCGGCATCTTGACAAGTGCTGTGCAGGTGGACTGGGAAACCGTTTCAAGAAGAATGTGGAAGCAAATTGATTTTAACCAAACGATTGAGAAGAATTTGCAAAATCTCCCGAATTTGACGGTTTATAAGGGGTGTGCCTCTTTTGTAGATGCCAATCGGATGGCTATTTCTCGGCCCGGGCAGGCAAACGAGATTATTTCGGGAGACAGGTTCATTCTTGCGGCCGGAGCTAGAAGCGCTGTGCCTGCCGCCGAGGGCTTTGAACATGTCGGCTATGTGACGTCTGAAAGCTTTTTTGGAGAAAAATTCCCTCAAAAACCGTGGAAAAGGCTAGCCATTATCGGCAGCGGAGCTATCGCAGCCGAATTTGCCCATATCTTTTCTGCATTTGGCACACAGGTGACCATGATAGCACGTTCAGGCGGCATCTTGACTAAGGAAGAAGAGGACGTAGCCCGGTTTGTCGAAAAGCAATTTATACGTGCCGGTATCACCCTGCTGACTGACAGCGATATTCTGTCTGTCACCACACAGAAGGGACAAAAGCAGCTGAATACCCAAAATCGCCGCACCGGAGAGCAAACGGTCGTGGAATGCGAAGAAATTCTGGTGGCTACCGGTGTACAATCCAACGCGGATAGCCTTGCGCTTGAAAACGCAGGGGTTGCGGTGGATAACAAGGGGTGGATAATCACCAACGCTTATCTTGAAACCTCGCAGCAGCATATATGGGCCCTAGGCGACATCAACGGTAAGTATCAGTTCAGGCACAAGGCCAACTATGAGGCGCAGGTTTTAATCCAGAACCTCTTTTCGGAGAGTGAGAAAAAAGAAGCCCGCTATGATACCGTGCCCTGGACGATTTTTACCCACCCGCAGGTTTCTCATGTAGGCATGACCGAAAAAGAGGTGCAGCAAAAGGGGCTGGTTTATCAAACCGCCAAAAGCCATTATTCAGAGGTTGTTGGCGGCAGGGCGATGGGCTACCACGACAGAGATGAAGACAACGGCTTTGTTAAAATCATTGTCGGATACGACAAAAAAATTCTCGGTGTGCATATCGTCGGGCCACAGTCCGCAATCTTGTTGCAACCGTTCGTTTACTTGATGAACGCGGGCTATCAATGCCAGAAAAAGAAGCAGGCGATGAGCGCCAGAGAATTTGAAGCGCTTCGAATTATGTGCCCCGATATTGGTACCTATGCGCCTATTAACGATTCGATGATTATTCACCCTTCGCTCAACGAATTGACGGCGTGGGTGTTTGAAAAGTTTAACCTTTCGGAATGACCCGTATCTGCCTGCCGTGTCAGGCCAGATAGTGGATATTGATCACGACAGGGCGGCTGACTTGGAAGCCGCCCTGTCGTTTTAGGTCTTCACGTTTGACTAGGGGGAGAAATTGAAGACAGATTGCTCAGGTTATTGTCTTCGCTGCCATCGGGTATAGATTTTAGATATTGGGTTTCGCCCCGGTGGGCAATGCCCACTCCTCTGATGCCACCCTCCCTCGCCAGCGCAACAGCCTGCGTTTTATCCAGAATTGTGTTGTCCGAGAGCTGATAACCGGTCACTTTGCCGCCCTCTGTGACCAATGCGGTAATGCTACGGGCGTCGGGTGACGGCGAGGGGATTTGGTCCAGCGTGTTTTGTGCCTGTGATTGCTGCTCATTATTTCGCGCCATAAAAATTCCTTCTTTGCTTTTTTGATTAGTTTGTGCATCTGCGCTCACATTATCGGCCAAGTATGCTGTTAAAAACAGGCAGATCACCTTACAAAAGGAAAATGCTACGGCGTTTTAAATAAAGTAAAAGCCATCGGAACACCGCCGCAGAAATGGCAATAGTCCATTCCGAACAGCGAAGCTCCGACGGCATCAACGCGAAACGCGCGTTATTTCAAGATATTGATGAAAAACAGAATCACAAAAGAGTTGACAAAATCGATAAACAACCCGCCGACAATGGGAAGAACGAAAAACGCCTTAGGCGACAGCCCGTATTTGGTTACAACTGCGGTCATGTTGGCAACGCCGTTAGGTGTTGCGCCCATGCCAAATCCGCAGTGACCGGCGGTCAGAACCGCGGCATCGTAGTCCCCGCCCATAATTCTAAAGGTGATAAAGTTTGCAAACAGGTACATGAGCACCACCTGCACCAGAAGAATGACGATCAGCGGCAGTGCCAGGCCGGCCAGTTCCCACAGCTTTAACGACATGAGGGCCTGCGCCAGAAAAATCGAAAGGAAAATGTCGCCCAGTGCTTGAATTTCAGGAAAGCGAATTTCTTTCGAGGTACCGTCTTTAAAAATGTTGCGCATACAGGCAGCTACAAGCATCGATCCGATATAAGCCGGTACGGTCAGACCAGTCAGCGCAATCGCCTTAGAAACATAGCTGCCGAGACCCATTGCAATAGCAATCTGGAAAAACGCAGCAGAAAGATGTCGGCTGTTTAAAAAAACCTTTTTATCCTCGGCGATATCCTTGCCGATGGGTGAAAGGTCGGCTACCTCAGCCTGGAGGTTATTCTTGCGGATCAGACGGTTTGCAATTGGGCCGCCCATCAGGCTGCCGCTGATCAGACCAAAGGTCGCCGCCGCTATCGCTATGGTAGAAGCGCCAGCCAGACCGGCTTCTTCCATCATCGGGCCAAATGCGGCAGAAGTGCCGTGTCCGCCAGTCATGGGAACAGAGCCGACAGCCACGCCAAGCAACGGATTTTCCCCCATTAGCGCAGCAACACCCGCACCGACAAGATTCTGAGCCACGCATAGAACGCTTGCCGCCACCAAAAACACAATGACCGCAACCGAGCCCTTTTTAAGCACAGTCAGGCTTGCTCCAAAACCCACCGTGGTAAAAAAACAGATCATGAAAAAGCTTTGAAGGCCGGTGTCAAGCTTAATTGTAGCCACCCCGCTGACATTACATGCCAGATTCAGCAGCGAAAACAGCAGGCCGCCCACAACAGGGGCCGGTATGCAGAATTTGTTCAGTAAGCCTATTTTTTCAACCAGATATTTTCCGAATAATAAAACAACCACCGAAAGACCAAACGTTTCAATCAGATTAAAAGACAGCTCCATAGATGTAATTCCTCTCTCATTAAATAATTAGTTGCCGAGGTTAAAGGCACGACCAGCATTTTTGCATCAGGTATGCGGCGGGCGGCCGAAAAAGCCCGGGCGATTCCCCTAAAATCTGCCCTCTATGCTTTGAATGCGGTAGCTAATGATTTGCGCTAAATTTTAGTGCCAAACCCAATGCGCCGCATTTTGAAGCTGCCCGTCGAATACGTTCCCCCCGTTTGGCCGCCTTTACCCCACTAAGCCGACCTGCATGCCTTTGACCAGCAATGCACAGTTCTGATTCTGTGTTTGTCTTTGAGTGTAATGGTCGTTCTTCATTTCGCGTCAAAATGTGTCGAAAAAGAAAAATGTTTCTACAATTCTTCTAATCACGCCCCAACTACTTTTGTTAATTCTGACGGAAGTTTGAGCCGAGACATAAAAATAAACC
>DATMYZ010000425.1:0-6118 GCA_035560675.1 Clostridia bacterium | reverse complement strand
ATCTTATATTTCGAAGGTTGTCAGAAAGATGGTATTGGCCATGGATAGAATGTGTAGATTCGCAGCAGCACTGCTGGCAACGCTGGCGATTTGTAGCTTGGCAAGCTGCGGCGTTAATAAACCGGAGGAACCTGTTTCTCTCACTGTTTGGCACTATTACAATGGTGTCCAGCTTCAGGCGTTCTCCGATCTGGTGTCTGAGTTTAATGAAACGGTCGGCGCACGCGAGGGTATTTTTGTCGAAGCTAACAGCAAAGGAAGCATTGACAATCTGCGCAGCACCCTAAAAGATGCCGCCGAACATAAAGTCGGTTCTGCTGCCATGCCGAATGTCTTTTCGGCCTATGCGGATTATGCCTATGAACTTTATTGCGATGGGCAACTGGCCGACCTGTCGGTGTACCTTTCTGATCAGGATCGATCAAAATATATCCAAGCCTATCTTTCAGAGGGCAGCTTTGCCGGAGCAAACAGTGTTCTACTGTTTCCGATTGCCAAATCCACCGAAGTGCTGCTGGTGAATATGACAGACTTTGCCCCCTTTGCCGCCACCTGTGATGTCGGTGAGCAGAATCTGACCACATGGGAAGGCATCGCCGATGTCGCTGAAAAATATTACCGTTATACCGATGGGATGACCGAAGCGCCCAATGACGGAAAAGCATTTTTCGGGCGCGATTCAATGGCAAATTACATACTGGTCGGCTGTGCTCAGCTTGGTCAGCCGCTGATACAGACCAAAGATGGATCGGTGTGGGTCAACATTAATCGAAGCGCCCTGCGCCGTCTGTGGGATAATTATTACGTGCCCTATGTCAGCGGATATTTTACCGCGCTAGGCCGCTTTAGAAGCGACGATGCCAAAACCGGCGATATCATCGCTCTTGTTGGTTCTTCCAGCGGCTGTTCTTATTTTCCAAGCGCCGTCACCCGTGCAGACGGCAGCAGCTACCCAATAACAGCCAAGGTGTTTCCCCTGCCCGGCTTTGCAGGCTGCGAACGCTATGCAGTCCAGCAAGGTGCCGGTATGGCAGTAGCAAAGTCTGACCGGCGTACCGAACTGGCAGCGGTAACATTTTTAAAATGGTTTGCTTCGCCGGAACAGAATATCCGTTTTTCAGCCCGTACCGGCTATCTTCCCGTGCAAAAAGCCGCCAACAACGGCGACCTGCTGCGCACGGCTGTCCTAAACGAAAAGCTGGAGCTGCTGCCCATCGTAGAGGACACACTCACAATCGGCATGGATATGTCAGAATATTATCGCTTTTTCACCAACGATGCTTTTATAAACAGTTATGCCTGCCGGAGCGCAGTGGAAAACGCCATGCAGACTCAGGCCAATCATGATCTGGCTTCTATAACTGCCCAAATAAAGTCTGGCGCTAGCCGCCAGACAGCACTTGAGCCATTTCTTGATAATGCGCATTTTGAACAATGGCTGTCAGATTTTGAGCGCGCGTTGCGCGAAGCGAATGCTGAATGATAGTGGGCTGACACCTAGGCGACAATTAGCTACGGGTCAGATTAAAGGTGGAGTATGAATGCCTGAAAAACTCAATACAAAAGCAATAGTCGGCAGACATACTATCCTTTCACGCATCATGCTGCCGGGGATGGCCATCATTCTTGCGCAATCCATCCTTTATTCGCTGATCTTTTGGCAATATAACGTTATTGGGCGCATTGATAACAACGCTTATGATATTTTCAGCGAAAAGGTATTGAACCGACAGCAAGATATTCAAAGCGATATCTTGCACAAGTGCATGTCCATTGGCAATGATAGAGAATATCTGCTACAAAAAATTTATGATTGTCTTTGCCAGAACAACGCTAGCCTCAATGATATCTCTGTCTCGCCAACACTCAATCGCGAAATAATAGCAAAGGTCTCGGACCATATCATCGCCATGCTGCGCCGCGATATGGTAAACGGCGTTTTTTTGGTGCTTGATGGTCCCGCCACCGATGCGGAAACACCGGGCTCTTTTTCGCACGCTGGGCTTTATATCCGCCAGTTTGACAACATTGGCCACACTCCTGATAACAGCGACCTTTTGATGGAGCGCGGTATGCCCGATCTTGCTAGAAGCCTGGGCATTTCGCTTGATCGCTATTGGTCGGCCACCTTTGTCTTTTCGGATGAAGGCGCTGAGCAGTCGCAATTTTTCTTTGCACCACTCAAGTCCGCCAAAGCGCACACCGGTGGGCAAAGTGCCGATTTCGGTTACTGGAGCGGGTGCTTTTCGCTGAGTGCTAACGACATTGGAATCATCACCTATTCCGTGCCGCTGATCGCCTCAGACGGTTCAGTCATCGGTGTCTTCGGTGTCGAAATATCTGAAAGCCAGCTAGTCTCAAAAATGCGGTATGGCAATTTGAGCAGCAGCCGAAACGCTTCGTACTTTTTAGGCATCTCTTCAGACGGCGGGCAAACTTATCGAAGGGTATCCACCAGTGGGCCGCTTTTTAAATATCGTTTTGGTAATGCAGAAACCATCTCTGTCTCTAAGGCAATACGCGGTCAAAATATTTACAGCTTTGATAATTACAAGCAGGAGCAGGTGGTTGGCGCCATTTGTCCGTTTGATCTTTATAAGGTAAACACACCGTTTTATAACGATCGATGGGCCATTATTGGCTTGGTCGAGCAAGATGACCTGTTGCAGTTTTCGAATAAAATTAGTATTCTTGCTTATATATCGTTCTTTTTGTCGCTGCTTATGGGCATGGCGGGTATGTTGATAATCGGAAAAGCGGTAACCAGCCCCATAAAATCGCTGGTGACTGGCCTAAAACAAAGCGACCCAACTGGACGAATCCACCTTAAAAAGCCCAATATTGTCGAGCTGGATGAGCTTGCGGTTTCGTTTGAGGCTCTTAGCTGTGCCGTGGCAAGCACCTCAGAAAAAATTGCCAAGATATTTGCCATGACTCAGATTTCTGTGGGGGTGTTTGAATACGACCGTAGCCACAGCCGGGTATTCTGCTCAAGTAATCTATGCAGCATCCTCGACTGGTTCGAGCGCCCGGAAAAAGATTATATTTATCTGGAGCGTAGCGATTTTGAAAAGCGCATGTTGTCGCTAAGTCCTTATATTTTTGAAAAAAGCGAAATGATTTTTCAACTCATTGACCATGATAGCAAGGCACACTGGATGCAGATTAACATTGCGGATCAGGATGGAAAAATTCTGGGAACCATATCCGACATTACCAACGACATTTTGGCTAAACAAAAAATGGAATATGAGCGCGATTATGATTTGCTAACCAACCTTTATAATCTGCGTGCCTTTCGCGCCAATTTAACACGTCTGTTGCACCTGCAAAATCTACAAACTGCCGCGCTTGTCATGTGGGATCTTGATAATCTGAAAAAGATTAACGATAATTTTGGGCACGATTTTGGCGACATGTATATTAAAGCCTTTGCCGAATGCCTTGAGGACTGTGTCCGGCATAATGCACTGGTGGCAAGACGTTCGGGTGACGAATTTTATACCTTGCTGTATGGCTATTCCTCAAAGGACGAAATAAGAAAAATTCTCAATGAAATGCGCGCCGCCATTCGGCAAAAGCAGTTACTGCTCCCCGACGGCAGCGCCTGTCAGATCGACGTTTCAAGCGGCCTGGCCTGGTATCCAAGCGACACCATTTCAGGCGATGAACTTTTGCGTTTTGCCGATTTTGCTATGTATAACGTCAAACACGACGTCAAAGGCAGCTTTCGGGAATTCGACCCCGTTTTATACCGCGAAACAGCCTATGCCCTGGATGGTTACGAAACTATCATCCGGCTTATTGACCATTCTCTTTTTCAATTTGCACTGCAGCCGATTCTATCGGTAAAAACAGGCAAGGTTTATGGCTACGAAATGCTGATGCGCCCCCAGATCGCCGGCAATTATTCCCCTTATGATGTGTTTCAAATGGCACAGGTTCATTCCAAGCTCTATCATCTGGAGCATATTTCGCTCTTTGGCGGCATGGAGACCTTTGTATCGCTCATCCGGCAGCAGGCCATCAGAAAGGATGAAAAGGTCTTTATTAACTCAATCAGCAATCAAGTCCTGTCCTATCCCGATCTGCTGGCATTTGAGCAGCGTTTCTCCCCCTATCTTTACCGCATAGCGGTCGAAATTACAGCCAGCGGGCGGGATAATCAGGACTGCATCCAGATGAAAAAGGACTTTATCAAGCGATGGGGCGGCTTGCTGGCCGTTGATGATTACGGTTCGGGCTATAGCAACGAGGCGGCGCTCCGTTATATCTCGCCCAAGCTCATCAAGCTGGATATTTCGTTTATTTCCGGCATAGACAAAGATCAGAACCGACAGACCATACTCAAGACCATTGTATCAAATGCCAGAAAGCACCACATTGCTATTCTAGCAGAAGGTATTGAAACTGAGGCAGAACTAAAAATGGTCATCGCCGGCGGCGTGCAATATGTGCAGGGCTTTTACATCGCTAGGCCCTCTTTTGAAATTACAGCTATCTCGCAGGAGGTTATTGCCGCTGTAGCTGCCGCAAGGCAGGTTGGTAATATAGATGAGTTTGCATCTTAAAAATAAACGCGGCTGCATTTGCAGCCGCGTTTCAAACTATAATGTTATGAGACTTCGGTACGGCTTTTTCTAAACAGAAATTTTAGCTTTTTCTGGTTACAGCGGTTTGATTTCTTTTTCGTACAGGTTTCGGTACAGCAACAGCGCCATTACCACCGCGGCAACCTCTGCTATTGGGAAGGACAACCAAATGGCCTCGAACGAAAAGAAACGTCCCAACAGATACGCGGTCGGCAACAGCACTAAAAGCTGGCGCGAAACAGACATCATAAGGCTGTACATCCCTTTTCCAAGCGCCTGAAACGCACTTGATAGTATAATTGAAATCGCCGCTAAAACAAAGTGGAGGCTGATAATGCGCAACGCGGGCACCCCGATGGCTAGCATTGCATCCGACGCGTCAAAAAGCGTGCCGAGTATCCACCCCGGGAAAACCTGAAATATAGTAAAACCCACCGTTACAATGGCCAGTGCCATCAGGCTGGCCAGCTTGATGGTATGCACAATGCGCTCTCGATTTCGTGCGCCGTAGTTAAAGCCCACAATCGGTATCATGCCGCTAGTCAAGCCAAACACCGGCATAAACACAAAACTTTGCAGTTTAAAATAAATGCCAAATACCGAAACCGCCGTTGCAGAAAACATAATAAGTATCTTATTCATGCCAAAGGTCATAACCGCTCCGATAGTCTGCATAAAAATGGACGGCAGGCCCACCTTGTAGATTTCGCCAATAATGCGCCAGTTAGGGCGAAATTTTTTCATCGACAGGCTAATCTCGTGATTCTTCTTAATGTTGAATACTGTTACAAGAATTAATGAGACAATCTGACCTGCTACCGTTGCCACAGCAGCGCCCGCCACCCCCATTTCAGGGGCACCCAGAAGGCCGAATATCAGGATGGGGTCGAGAATAATGTTTGTAACAGCGCCCGCCATCTGAGAGTACATGCTGTAAATTGTGATACCGGTCGCCTGTAGCAGCCGTTCACCCGTAATTCCTAGAAACACACCAAAAGAGGCTATTGACACAATAGAGGTATATGTTACGCCCATCTCCATAACAGCGCCCGGCTCAACAAATGCTGAAAAAAACATTTTAAGTCCAAACATACCAAAAACGGCGAACCCCAATGCGTTAAGAACTGAAAGAAAAATGCCGTTAGCTGTGACCAGGTTGGCTTCTCCATAATTCTTTTCGCCCAGGCGACGCGACAAAAGCGCATTAATGCCAATGGCCGTCCCCACTGCAACCGCAATCATCATCACCTGCACAGGGAAGGCGAGAGACACCGCCGTCAGCGCATCTTCGCTAATTTTTGCGACAAAAATGCTGTCTACAACATTATAAAGTGCCTGAATCAGCATCGAGGCCATAATTGGCACTGACATTGAAACAAGCAGCTTGGGGATTGGGGTCGTTCCCATCTTATTTTCTTTTCTGTTTTCCAATTTAATTACCTTGTCCTTTTGATAAATTCAACGCTTCTAATCGAAGCGGTACAACACGGAGGTTCCATAGGCAAACACACCGAACAGTATTTGAC